>NZ_CAMZMX010000005.1:0-183239 GCF_947311875.1 Pseudomonas sp. PARCl1 | reverse complement strand
GCACCAAGGCGTTCGCGCGCGAATCCCACAGGAATAATTGGCCCGAAACAAACGTAGGAGCGAGCGCAGCTCGCGATTGCGCCGCGCGGGCGGCGCTCGATCTCACAGGCGCTGAAGATGCAGCGGCCATAGAATCTCCCACAGGACCGCACTAAGCTTGAGCTCTGCACTGCACCTGTGGGAGCCCGGCTTGCCGGCGATGGGCCGCAAAGCGGCCCCAATCGCTTGACTGACCGACATTAGCCGTTACGCCGCTCTTCAGCCAGGCACGCCGCGGCCGTGAACAGCACATCGGTTGAGGAGTTCAGCGCGGTCTCCGCCGAATCCTGCAACACCCCGATGATGAAGCCCACCGCAACCACCTGCATGGCAATTTCGCTGGGGATGCCGAACAGGCTGCACGCCAGCGGAATCAGCAGCAGCGACCCCCCTGCCACGCCGGAGGCACCGCAGGCACAGACGGCTGCCACCACGCTGAGCAGCAACGCTGTCGGCAGGTCGACCGGGATACCCAGGGTATGCACTGCGGCCAGCGTCAGCACAGTGATGGTGATCGCCGCACCGGCCATGTTGATGGTGGCACCCAGCGGGATTGACACCGAATAGGTGTCTTCATGCAAGCCAAGGCGCTCTGACAGTGCCAGGTTGACCGGGATATTGGCCGCCGAACTACGGGTGAAGAACGCGGTGATGCCGCTTTCGCGCAGGCACAGCAAGGTCAGCGGGAACGGGTTGCGGCGGATTTTCCAGTACACGATCAGCGGGTTCATCACCAGCGCCACGAACAGCATGCTGCCGATCAGCACTGCCAGCAGGTGCAGGTAGCCGAGCAAGGCGTTCAGGCCGGATTGAGCCAAGGTCGCGCTGACCAGGCCGAAGATGCCCAGCGGGGCAAAGCGGATGACTACACGTACGATCAGGGTGACACCGTTGGACAGGTCCTCGACCACGGTGCGGGTGGTATCTCCCGCATGGCGCAAGGCCACGCCCAGGCCCACGGCCCAGGTCAGCACGCCGATGAAATTGGCGTTGAGCAGGGCGTTGATCGGGTTGTCGACCGCGCTCAGCAACAGGTTCTGCAGTACCTCGGTAATGCCGCCCGGTGCGCTGAGCGTGGCTTCGCCGGTGCTGAGCACCAATGATGAGGGGAACAGCGTGCTGGCGATCACGGCCACCAATGCCGCGGCGAAAGTGCCCAGCAGGTAAAGCCACAGGATAGGGCGAATGTGGGTTTCCTGGCCATGCCGGTGGTTGGCGATCGAAGCCATGACCAGAATGAATACCAGTACAGGTGCCACTGCCTTGAGGGCACTGACGAAGACCTTGCCGAGGAAGGCCAGGTCGCCGGCCACGCTGGGGGCCAGCAGGGCCAGGGCGATACCGGCGAGCAAGCCGATGACGATCTGCGTCACCAGGCTGGTACGGTTGAGGAGGCGGAAAACAGAGGTCATGTGCAGCGTTATCTCGGATTCTGTAAAGGGCGGGACTTTAGCACAGAGCCTTGCCGGGCGGCCCGGCACGTTTCGCGGCCAGTGCCGCCCCGCAAGCGAATGCAGGCGAGGCCGTGCGAACCAGCCCGGTCACCAGTGGAACAGCTCTCGCCGTGCCCCCTCGGTAATCGCCACGATCCCCGGGTGCTTGACCTTGCGCTCCACCGAAATGGCATAGAACGACTCATGCACAGCCTCGGTCTGCCCGATCAGTTGCACGCCGTACTGTCGGCACACTTCCTCGGCGATCACACTGGGTGCAACGAAGATGCCGCTGCCCGACTGGCCGAAGGCCTGCATCAATGCGCTGTCATCGAACTCGCCGACAATGCGGGGCTGCACCTGCTGGTCGCCCAGCCACCGCAGCAAGCGGCTGCGCACCACGGTTTCCTGGCCGGGAATCAGCAGGGGGGCGTCCTGCAAGCAGGCAGGAAAGGCACCCGGGTAGCGCTTGGCCAATGCAGGGGTGGCAAAAAAACTCAGGCCGCATTCGCCAA
The DNA here is from genome assembly GCF_947311875.1 of Pseudomonas sp. PARCl1. NCBI lineage: Bacteria > Pseudomonadati > Pseudomonadota > Gammaproteobacteria > Pseudomonadales > Pseudomonadaceae > Pseudomonas > Pseudomonas sp. PARCl1. The sequence goes on along the minus strand of NZ_CAMZMX010000005.1, from coordinate 181,252 downwards.
GCTTCTGGCTGTAGCCCTTGATATCCAGGTTGTTGGGCATGGGGCTGTCGGAAATCACCAGGTCCAGGCGCTGGATGGCCAGGTCGCCGAGCAGCCGTTCGAGCTTGTCTTCGCGGCAATTGATGCGCAGCACGTCGTCCAGCTCCATGGTCGGGGCCAGCAGGCGATAGACGATGGACTTGGGTACCACATCGGCTACGCCCACGCGGAACAGGATCTGCTCCTGTGGCCCGGCGCGCAGCATGGCCTCCAGTTCGCCACCAAGCTGGAACATCTGTTCGGCATAAGCCAGCGTCTGGCGGCCGGTTTCGGTGAGCTCCAGCTGCCGCCCCACACGCTGGAACAACTCCAGGCCGTAGGTGTGTTCGAACAGGCTGATCTGCCCGCTGATGGTTTGCGGGGTCAGGTTCAGCTGTTCGCTGGCGCGGGCGATGCTGCCGGTCCTGGCCACTGCCCAGAAGTAGTGCAACTGGCGGTAGTTGAGCACGCTGTTTTCCCGATTCGTAAAACCCGAAGTATAACCCTTGAAAATACGAATTTTCCTGATGTATCGGCGTGTCTAGAATCCTTCGTTATCAGGCGCCTCGTGCGCTGCTGAAGTCACCACAAGCGAGGAACCCATGCTGCACTTGAAATCCATCGGCACGCCGCTGGTACTGGCCCTGGCGCTGTTTGCCCTGGCTGGTTGCGACCAGGCCGAGAAGTCCGCCCAGCAGATGCTCGACCAAGCTGCTCAATCGGCCAAGCAGGCCATCGACGATACCAACAAGGCCGCCCAGCAGGCGCTGAGCGAAGCCATTGGCAGTGAAGGGCAGAAGCCCGTGCAAGCTGAAAAGAACGAAAAAAGCCAGGAAATCTGACCCCAACCGCCGTTGCAGGATGTGAACAATGGAATATCTGCTGGAACTCGCCGCTAGCCCTACCGCCTGGATTGCCCTGGCTACGCTGGTGGCCATGGAAATCGTACTGGGCATCGACAACCTGATCTTCATCTCGATCCTGACCAACAAGTTGCCGGTGGCGTACCGTTCCAAGGCGCGGCGCATCGGCATCAGCATGGCCCTGATCATGCGCCTGGCGTTGCTCAGCACGGTGGCCTGGATCGTCCAGCTGACCGACCCGGTATTCGAAGTGTTCGGCAACGCGTTCTCGTGGAAAGACATGATCCTGATTGCGGGTGGCCTGTTCCTGTTGTGGAAGGCTACCAAGGAAATTCACGAAAACGTCGACCCGCACGGTGCCAAGGAAGAGGCCAAGGTGGGCTCCACGGTGACCTTGGGCTTCGCTGCGGCGATCTTCCAGATCCTGCTGCTGGATATCGTGTTCTCGGTAGACAGCATCATTACCGCCGTGGGCATGACCGAGCACCTGCCGATCATGATCATCGCCGTGATCACTGCCGTGATCGTGATGATGGTCGCGGCCGACCCACTGGCCAACTTCATCAACGACAACCCGACTGTCGTGATGCTGGCCCTGGGCTTCCTGATCATGATCGGTATGACGCTGATTGCCGAAGGGTTTGGTGCCCATGTGCCCAAAGGCTACGTGTACGCTGCGATGGCGTTCTCCACCGCAATCGAGGTCCTCAACATTCTCGCACGCAGGGCGCGGCTCAAGCGTGAGGCAGCTGAGCATTGACGGTGGGCAGCGGGGCGCTTTGCGCCCCGTTTGGCTGCTGAATGCTGCGCGGTCAGTGCACCCCCGCAGGCCGCCGTGCTCGCTGTACGTGCCGGGTTTTGGCCGGCACCTGCGGCGGTTGTTGATTGGGTTGTGCATGACGCCGCACGATACGTAGTACACCCCATAGCATGGCGGCTGCGACGCTCAGCCACATGCTGACCAGCATGAGGATTGCCAGGGTCAGGCTCATCTGTGCCTCCATCGCTGCGGCAAACGCCAGAGTGACCGGCGTTTGCGTTCCAGACACTGCTTTAGTCTAGCCTTTCGCCTGGGACGTTCCATCGAACAAAGGTCTATCTCTGAGTCCGATTCGCTCCAAGCCGTTGTCGGACTATACCCGCGCCGTCGTCGGACCTATGATCACTGGCCAGAGCTGGGCGCTGCCTGCCCGGCGTTGGAGCAAGCGAGTGTCCATGCAGCAATCTTCCTTCAAGAGCGCCCGGCGGCTGCTGTCGGCCTTCATCGTGGCAGCCAGCCTGGCGGGCTGTGCCAGTGCGCCGCCCGCCAATCTCAAAGGCCTGCCGCAACGGGTCGAAATCAGCAGCGTGCCGTTCTACCGGGGCAACGCCAACCATAGCGGCGCCATGGCCCTGGCAGCAGTGTTGTCGCAACAGGGGGCACCGATTACCCCGGGGCTGCTGGACAAGCCCCTGAACCTGCCACAGGGTGCCGATGCTTTGGACACCGCCATCCCTCGCGTGGCACGGGACTACGGCATGGTGGTGTACCGCCTGGACAAGCAACTGGATGCGCTGTTGACCCAAGTGGCGGCGGGTAACCCGGTACTCTTGCGCTACGAAGACGGTTCCGCCTGGTGGGGCGAGCCGCGCTATGCGGTGCTGATCGGTTATGACCGCTACAAGCAGCGGGTACTGCTGCGCTCGGGCATGCACCGCCGGCACATGATGGCATTCGACGCGTTCGCTTCGGCGTGGGCCGAGCAGGGCAGTTGGGCAGTGCTGGTGCAGCCGCCACGGCAATTGCCGGCTGAAGTGGATAGGCAACGCTGGTTGCAGGCGGCGGAAGAGTTGTCGCGGGCGGGGCAGGAAATCGCGGCGAAGCAGGCGGTGAACAGCCTGAGCAAATGATCGTTCCCATCATGGCCTTTTCGCAGGCAGACCCGCTCCTCCACAGAGCGTGTGCGCACCGCACAGCCCCATGGAGGAGCGGGTCCCGCACCGAGGAGGCCCGCTACATCAGAAACCCAGGCGATCACGCAGGCTGTAGTACCAGGCACCGATAGCGCTGAACGGCACGCGCAGCATCTGGCCGCCTGGGAACGGGTAGTGCGGCAGGCCGGCGAAAGCGTCGAAACGCTCGGCCTGGCCGCGCAGGGCTTCGGCCAGCACCTTGCCCGCCAGGTGGGTATAGGTCACGCCGTGGCCCGAGCACCCCTGGGAGTAATAGATGTTGTCGCCGATGCGACCTACCTGTGGCAGGCGCGACAGGGTCAGCAGGAAGTTGCCGGTCCAGGCGTAGTCGATTTTCACGTTCTTCAGTTGCGGGAAGGCCTTGAGCATCTTCGGGCGGATGATCGCTTCGATGTTGGCCGGGTCACGTGCGCCGTACACTACGCCACCGCCGAAGATCAGGCGCTTGTCGCTGGTCAGGCGGTAATAGTCGAGCAGGTAGTTGCAATCTTCCACGCAGTAGTCCTGCGGCAGCAGGGTGCGCGCCAGCTCTTCGCCCAGGGGTTCGGTGGTGATCACCTGGGTGCCGCATGGCATGGATTTGGCGGCCAGCTCTGGCACCAGGTTGCCCAGGTAGGCGTTGCCAGCGACGATGATGAACTTGGCGCGGACCTTGCCCTGTGGGGTATGCACCACGGGGTTGGCGCCGCGCTCGATGCGCACGGCCGGAGTTTGCTCATAGATGATGCCGCCCAGCGACTCGACCGCCGCAGCTTCGCCCAGCGCCAGGTTCAGCGGGTGGATGTGACCGCCGCTCATGTCGAGCATGCCGCCGACGTAGCTGTCGCAGGCCACGACCTCGCGGATGCGCTTCTGGTCCATCAGTTCCAGCTGGTTGTGGCCGAAACGCTCCCAAAGGCGCTTTTGCGATTCCAGGTGGCCCATCTGCTTGCTGGTGAGCGCGGCGAAGACGCCGCCGTCCTTCAGGTCGCACTGGATGTTGTACTTGGCCACGCGCTCGCGAATGATACGCCCGCCTTCGAAGGCCATGTGGCCCAGCAGCTGGGCCTGTTTAGGGCCCACAGTGCGTTCGATCACGTCGATGTCGCGGCTGTAGCTGTTGACGATCTGGCCACCGTTGCGGCCCGAGGCACCGAAGCCGACCTTGGCGGCTTCGACGATGCTCACCTTGAAGCCGTTCTCCAGCAGGAACAGGGCGCTGGACAGGCCGGTGTAGCCGGCGCCGATGATGCATACATCGGTTTCCACCTCACCCTGCAGCGCCGGACGTGGCGGCACCGGGTTGGCCGAGGCGGCGTAGTAGGACTGGGGGTAGGGGGTGTTAGCCATGCTGCAGGAACCTCGTGTTTTATATTTTTAACGAATGTAGCGATGCTATCAATAATAATAAACACCCGCTAGTCGTCTGTTGAAAATCCCTCACACAGTCGCAAGCGACCCTTCTCTATAAAGAGGTTTAGATTCAGTAGCTTAGCGCGAAAAAAAGTGTTGACAGGCTTTTCCAATTGCGTAGAATGCGCACCACACGACAGGCACATAGCTCAGTTGGTTAGAGCACCACCTTGACATGGTGGGGGTCGTTGGTTCGAGTCCAATTGTGCCTACCAAATCGAAGAAGGGGTGATCCGCAAGGGTCACCCCTTTTTTCATTGGTTTTTCCGGCGGTTGGCTGCAACACCGGGAAACTGCGAAAGTTTTTGATTTTTCTGAAAAAAACGCTTTACAGGTGCGCATTTGATCACTAAGATGCGCACCACACGACAGGCACATAGCTCAGTTGGTTAGAGCACCACCTTGACATGGTGGGGGTCGTTGGTTCGAGTCCAATTGTGCCTACCAAATCGAAGAAGGGGTGATCCGCAAGGGTCACCCCTTTTTTCATTGGTTTTTCCGGCGGTTGGCTGCAACACCGGGAAACTGCGAAAGTTTTTGATTTTTCTGAAAAAAACGCTTTACAGGTGCGCATTTGATCACTAAGATGCGCACCACACGACAGGCACATAGCTCAGTTGGTTAGAGCACCACCTTGACATGGTGGGGGTCGTTGGTTCGAGTCCAATTGTGCCTACCAAACTCCAGAAAGGGCGATCAGCAATGATCGCCCTTTTTGCATGTGCGCGTGAAGCAGCCTGTAACCTTTGGTCACGCTTCGGCCAGCGCGCAGCATGCTAGAATCCGCCCCTTCGAAACGGGAGGTACATGCGTGCGTAAACTGGCTGTGGTAATGGCAGTGCTCGCCCTGGCGGGCTGTGAGAACGAGGTCGAGGGCGTGCACAAGCAGGTGGCTGAACACTTGCACAACCCCAAAACGGCCAAGTTCGGCAACGTGCGGATCGACACCCAGGGCACCATCTGCGGCCAGGTCCGTGGCAAGGACGATGCCGGGCAGTACGAGGCCTACCGCAGCTACGTGGCGTTCAAGCGCGATGGCCAGTACGACATCATCGTGGACGAAACCGGCAACAACCTGCGTATCCGCGAACTGTGCGGCGGTGCCGACCTGCAGCGTCGCGCCGAAGCGCTGGCCAACCAGCCGGCACCCGAAGGCTGGGATGTGGAGGTGGTGCAGGGCGCCAACATGGGCGCGCTCAGCGACATGACGGCCCGCCTGATCGAAAAGGGCATCCCGTCGTCGGTGGAATACCGCGATGGCAAGCCGGTGGTGCTGATGGGGCCGTTCCCTACTCGCGAAGAGGCGCAGGCCCGCCGCGACGAAGTCATGGCCAAATTGGGCACCGACTCGGTGGTCATCCAGCACGGCGCAGCGCGCTGACCTGCGCGGCCAACCCGCTCCCAAGGCGCATGGTAGGCACCTTGCGCCCAGCATTGGCTATGCTTGGGTAGGGAGAGGCTGAGATGGGGGGCGCCTGATGTCGACACTGGAGCGGGCCATAGCCGTGGCCGCCAGGGCGCATGAAGGGCAATACGACAAGGGTGGGGCGGCGTATATCCTTCACCCTTTACGTGTGATGCTGCGGGTTGCCACACCGGAACAGCGCATTGTTGCGGTGCTTCACGATGTGATCGAGGATACCTCGCTGACCCTCTCCGACCTGGCGCGGGAGGGCTTCGCGCTGAAAATTCTCGCAGCCCTGCTGGCGCTCAGCCGGCGTGAAGGCGAAGCTTATCAGGACTTTGTCGTGCGCCTGGGCGACGACCCGCTGGCGCGCACGGTCAAACTGGCTGACCTGGCCGACAACAGTGACCTTTCGCGTATTCCCTGCCCAGGCCCTGCCGACCTGGCGCGGCTGGCGCGCTATCGCGAGGCCAGCGCTTACCTGCAGGCACTTCGTTAGTTCAGCCGCAAGCCTTGAGGTTGACTTGGCATAAGATGCAGATTCAAGCATTCTGAACCGCCATACTCCGTGACCTCGACATAGCCCATGAGCAAGCCAGTGTTCCCCCAGCCCTTTCTAGCGATTGGCTGCTCCCAATGTCGTGACCTCGCTAGCCTGGGTTTCGACATTACCATGGCGTTCCAGCCCATAATCCATGTGCCTTCAGGCAGGCCGTTCGCCTACGAGGCACTGGTTCGCGGTGTGAACGGTGAAAGCGCTGCGCAAATTTTGGCCAAGGTAACTCCCGACAACCTGTACCGCTTTGATCAGGCCTGCCGCGTGAAGGCCATCGAGCAAGCGGCTGGACTGGGCTTGGGACGCCAGAAAAACTGTAAATTGAGCATCAATTTTCTGCCCAATGCCGTCTACCGTGCCAGCACCTGCATCCGGGCTACCTTGGAGGCCACAGTCACATTCGACTTCCCCGCCAATCTGCTGATGTTCGAAGTGACCGAAGGCGAGCGGATCGAGGACACCGAGCACTTGAAGTCGATCTTCAAGGAGTACGAGCGACAGGGCTTCACCACTGCAATAGATGATTTTGGCTCGGGTTACTCAGGGCTGAATCTGCTCGCAGAATTTCAGCCGGCTGTACTCAAGCTGGATATGGCTCTCACTCGGGGAGTCAACCAGGATGTGGTTCGCCAAGCCATCGTGGCCGGTATCGTATTGGTGGCCGAGCGGTTGGGCATTACGCTGATTGCCGAGGGGATCGAGACTGACGAAGAGTGCCAAGCACTGGCGGCGCTGGGAATTGATTTGATGCAAGGGTACCTGTTCGCTCGGCCGCAGGTGAATGGTTTGCCGTTGTTTGAGCGGCTGTCTTGACCTTGACCTGATGGTGCTCCCCTGGGCGGCACAGCAGGCGCAGGCCGGTAGCAGCGAAAAGCGCCACGCTCATGCCTGGTCAGTCTTCCTTCGGCACCGTCCAGAAAATCTGCACGCCGCCATCGTCACGGTGGGCGAGGGTGACGTTGTCGTTCTCGGCAATTTCCTCGAGCAGGGTTTCCCAGTCGTCCGGGCTTTCCTGTTCCAGGCGGAAGATCAGCGCCGCGCGGCTGCGTTGGGCGGTGGGGCTGTTGATGATCTTCTGGATGCGAACACCCAGCTGAACGTAGCTGCTTGGGGTGGCGGAGGCGGTGCTGGACACAGGAATATCCTTGTTGTGCTGTATGTGCGTACAGTATTTCAGCGTAAGCAATTTCGCAACAGCTTGTCAGGGAAAATCCGGCTAGGCTGGCCAGAGAATTCGCACTGTCGGTGCGGGTCTGGTGTAATGGCGGCCATTTTCGGAAGCTGCGCATGTATCGATTTCTTTCTCGTTTTCCTACCTCTACAGGCCTGGTCCTGCTGATTGCAGGCGACTTTGGTGCGCTTGACGATGCCTGGGCCGATGCCCCCACTGCCGTGGTGATCGAGCCGCTGGTGGTGAGCGGTGCCTACCTGCCCACCCGTACGTTCGACCTGCCGTTCTCGGTCGATACCATCGACTTGTCCCGTGGCACTGACGGCCAGTTGGGCGTCAACCTGTCGGAAGTGCTGGGCAAGGTGCCAGGGCTGGTGGTGCAGAACCGCCAGAACTACGCCCAGGACCTGCAGGTTTCTTCGCGAGGCTACGGCGCCCGCTCGGCCTTCGGGGTGCGGGGCATCAAGCTGATCAGCGATGGGATCCCGGCCAGTACTCCCGACGGTCAAGGGCAAGCGGCCACGCTCAACCTGGATGTGGCCGAGCGCATCGAGGTGTTGCGCGGCCCGGCCGCCACCCTGTACGGCAGCAACGCCGGTGGGGTTATCCAGATGTTCAGCCGCGACGGCCAGGGCCCTGCCCAGGTAGGTGCCGAAACCACCTTCGGCAGCGACGGTTTCAACAAGAACCACCTGAGCGCCGAGGGCGGTAACGACACGGCCGGTTTCCTGCTGGATGCGTCGCGCATGGACACCGACGGCTACCGTGACCACAGCGCGGCGCGCCGTGACCAGACCTTCGCCAAGGTCCATTTCAAGCCGGATAGCGAATCGCGCCTGGCACTGATCTACAGCAGCCTGGAACAGAACGGCACCCAGGACCCTCTGGGACAGACCTGGGAAGCCTACAAGCACGACCCGCGCTCCAGCGCGGCAGTGGCGCAAACCTATGACACGCGCAAGAGCATCGACCACCAGCAGTTGGGCATGAACTATGAGCGCTACGTGGGTGACGCCACGTTGCAGCTGAACCTGTACGCCGGGCAGCGCCGGGTGGTGCAGTACCTGTCCATTCCCAGGACGGTGGTCTCGAACAGCCAGCGCGGGGGTGGCGTGGTCGACTTCGATCGGCAGTTCCAGGGCGGTACGCTGCGCTGGATCCAGCCGGTTGCGCAGGTGCCCGGCAATCTCACCCTGACCCTTGGCGCCGATTACGACCAGAGCAAGGATGACCGCCGTGGCTACCAGAACTTCAGCGCTGACCAGTTGGGTGTGAAAGGCGAGTTGCGACGTGACGAGCAGGACACCGCCACCAGCCTGGACCCTTACCTGCAGGCGCACTGGGAAATCGGTAACTGGACCAGCGAGCTGGGCTTGCGCTACAGCAGCATGAACATGCGCGTCGATGACCATTACCTGGCCAACGGTGACGCCAGCGGCTCCAAACGGTATCAGCAAGCTACCCCTTCGCTGTCTGTGATGTACGCCTTCACCCCTGATCTGCGTGGTTACGTGAGTGTCGGCAAAGGCTTCGAAACACCCACGCAGGCCGAGATGGCCTATGCACCGGGAGCGGACGAACGATTCAACTTCGGGCTCGAGCCTGCCACCAGCATGCAGTATGAAACGGGCCTGAAGTACCGGCTGAGCGAGCGCACGCGGCTGGACGCCGCCGTTTACCAGATCCAGACCGAAAACGAAATAGTCGTGGACCGTGCGACGGACGGCCGAACCAGCTATCGCAATGCCGGGCGAACCCTTCGGCGTGGCTTCGAGGCCCGCCTGCAGCAGGATTGGAACGACCAGTGGCAGGCCACTGTGGTGTACACCCGCACCGACGCGCGCTATGCCGAAAACGTCAGCCAGGCCATCGCACGTGGCAACCGCCTGCCAGGTGTGCCCCAGGACAACCTGTACGGCGAGGTGCTGTGGAAGCCGGTGGCGGCGGTCAGCATGGGCCTGGAAGGGCAGTACCGCAGCAAGGTGTATGTCGACGACAGCAACGCTGCCAAGGCGGCGCCGGCCTATGCCGTGTTCAATTGGCGTACGCGCTTCGAGCAGCATGTCGGCCCATGGACATTCCACCAGCTGGTGCGCCTGGACAACCTGTTCGACCGGCAATATGTAGGGTCGGTGATCGTCGGCGACAGCAACGGGCGTTACTACGAGGCCGCGCCTGGGCGCTCATGGTATGCGGGGGCGGGTTTGGCGTACCGGTTCCAGTGACGGGCTACAGGGGCCGGGTGGCGCCTGCAGGGGCTGCCCAGCCACCGCTGGCAGTGCCGGTAGCGGTAGAATCAGCACCTGATCATACGCTTCAGAGGTAGATGCGGTGGAATTGCAGCAGGGCTTCGTCCTGACCCGGCATTGGCATGACACGCCCGAAGGGACCTGCGTGGAATTCTGGCTGGCTACCGATCAGGGGCCCCGGCAATTGCGCCTTGCCCCTCAGGACTCGGTGGCTTTCATCCCGCTGGCGCAGGCTGAACATGCCCGGGTGTTGTTGGCCAAAGAGCCAGGTGTACAGCTCAAGCCCTTGCAGTTGAAGGACTTCGAGCAGCGCCCGGTCATGGGGCTGTATTGCCGCCAGCACCGGCAGCTGATGCAACTGGAGCAACGCCTGCGCAACGCCGGCATCGACGTTTTCGAAGCCGACATTCGCCCGCCCGAACGCTACCTGATGGAGCGCTTCATCACCGCCCCCGTGCAGTTCACCGGCAAGCCTGATGCACAGGGCGTGCTCTGCGAAGCTCAGCTCAGGCCGCTGGCAGGTTACCGTCCACCGCTGCGCCTGGTGTCGCTGGACATCGAAACCAGCGAACGTGGGGAGTTGTACAGCATTGCCCTGGAGGGCTGTGGCCAGCGTCAGGTATACATGCTTGGCAAACCCAACGGCGACCCGGCGGGGGTGGACTTCGATCTGCACTACTGCGCCGACCGCGCCGAGCTGCTGGTGTGCCTGAACCAGTGGATGGCGCTGCACGACCCCGACGCGATCATTGGCTGGAACCTGATCCAGTTCGACCTGCGCGTGCTGCATGAGCACGCCAGGGCGTTGCAGGTAGCGCTGGCCTTGGGGCGCAGAGGCGCAGCCATGACCTTGCGAAGCCAGGGCGGCGGTGGCCACGTATTCGCCGACGCCCCGGGGCGCTTGTTGATCGATGGCATCGAGGCGCTGCGCTCGGCCACCTGGAGTTTCCCATCGTTCAGCCTCGAAAACGTCGCCCAGACGCTGCTCGGCGAAGGCAAAGCCATCGACACACCGTACCAGCGCATGGACGAAATCAACCGGCGCTTCGCCGAAGACAAACCGGCCCTGGCGCGGTACAACCTGAAGGACTGTGAGCTGGTGACGCGGATCTTCGCCCACACCCGCCTGCTCGAGTTCCTGCTGGAACGCTCATCGGTTACCGGCCTGGCGGTGGACCGCAGCGGCGGGTCGGTCGCCGCGTTTTGCCACTTGTACATTCCGCATATGCACCGCCTGGGGTACGTGGCGCCCAACCTGGGCAGCCGCCCGGACGAAGCCAGCCCTGGCGGCTTCGTCATGGACTCGCGCCCAGGTTTGTACGACTCGGTACTGGTCCTGGATTACAAAAGCCTGTACCCCTCGATCATTCGCACCTTCCTGATCGACCCGGTGGGCCTGGTGGAAGGTTTGCAACGTCCTGACGATGAGCACTCGGTGGAGGGTTTCCGTGGCGGGCGCTTTTCCCGCAGCCAGCATTGCCTGCCGGCCATCGTCGAGCGTGTGTGGCAGGGCAGGGAGGCGGCCAAACGCGAGGGTAACTCGCCGTTGTCCCAGGCACTGAAGATCATCATGAACGCGTTCTACGGCGTGCTGGGTTCCAGCGGTTGCCGCTTCTTCGACCCCCGGCTGGCCTCGTCCATCACCTTGCGTGGGCACCAGATCATGCACCAGACCCGGGCGCTGATCGAGGCCCGGGGTTTCGACGTGATCTATGGCGATACCGACTCCACCTTCGTCTGGCTCAAGGGTGCCCATGCCGAGGAAGACGCGGTGCGCATCGGTCGCGAGCTGGTGGCCCAGGTCAACCAGTGGTGGCAAACGCACCTGCGCGAAAGCATGAACCTGGACTGCGCCCTCGAGCTTCAGTTCGAGGTGCATTACCGGCGTTTCCTGATGCCCACCATCCGTGGTACCGACGAGGGCAGCAAGAAACGCTATGCCGGGCTCAGGCAGCGGGCTGATGGCACAGAAGAAATGGTGTTCAAGGGCCTGGAATCGGTGCGCACCGACTGGTCACCGCTGGCCCGGCAGTTTCAGCAGGAGCTCTACGCACGCGTGTTTCGTGGTGAGCCGTACCGTGATTACCTGTGTGACTATGTACAGCGCACGCTGGCGGGTGAAAACGACGAGCTGCTGGTCTATCGCAAGCGCTTGCGGCGGCCACTGGCCGACTATCAGCGCAATGTCCCGCCCCATGTGCGTGCCGCACGCCTGGCCGACGACTACAACAAGCGCCTGGGCCGCCCGCTGCAATACCAGCGCGGCGGCTGGATCAGCTATGTGATCACCACCGCAGGCCCAGAGCCGCTGGAAAACCTGCAAGCCCCCATCGACCATGATCATTACATCAGCCGGCAGTTGCAGCCGGTGGCTGATGCCATCCTGCCTTTTGTCGGCGACGACTTCGCGCGGCTGATCGACCATCAACTGCTGCTGTTCTGAACGGGTAGTAGATAGCTAGCCGTCGGCATGCCCTGAACCTGCACAAACTCTAGCCTCAACGCCATCGCGGAGGCACAGATGCAGGGCAAATCCACTTCACCTTCGAATGCGGTCGACGCGCTTGCCATCGCGCAAGCCTGCCAGGACCATTACATTGCACAGCGGCTGCCGGCCTGGATGGCGAAGCTGACGATGGCCGACTACCGGCTGCTGAGCCAGGCACTGTCGCAGTTGCTGGCTTGCCGGGAAGGGCTGACGCAAGCCCTGGCACAGGTGCGCAACCTGGATGATTTCAGCCGGCCTTTGCTGCAGCAGGCGCTGGCCCGGTTTGGCACCCTGGATGCCGACCGCGTGTGCCTGCGGCAATGGTATTACTTCACGTCGCCGACCATCAGTTATGTGACCGGTCGGCTGCCGGTCGCCGACAGCGATTACTACGATACGCCGCTGCTGGAGGCAGCGCTGGGCAACTTCACCGAGGCCGAGCAGCATGATCAGCCCCGCAAGAATTGCCTGGTGGATGCGCTGGGCGCCACGCGTACTGAGCTATCGGCAACGGCTTTCGTCAGGCTGTGCCGCACGCTGGACCTTGGCCAGCAGTACCAGGCGCACCTGGCGGGTGTTTTTCAGCCAAGCGTGCGCGAGCTGCTGGTTCGCCGCCAACGCTATGGCATGCTGGCCGATGCGCTTGCAGCCAGCGCACAGGGCGTGTTGAGCGCGGCCCAGCTGCACTGGGTGGTGCAACTGTGCATGCATGACACGCTTGGCACCCTCGCGGGATCGCCGGTCAGCGTCCGCCGGCTAGAACTGTTTGGTTGCCGCATGCAGCAGATCGTGGTGCTGGATGTCATTGCCGAGGGGACGTTCTACAACACCAGCAAGTACGTCCTGGTGTATGTACCTGGCGACCCCGCAGGCCCCTGGAGCGTGTGCAACGACCTGGAACACTACGCCCGCCGGGTGCTTGGCAAGCGTTTGCGCAAGAACGACTACCGGCGTTTCTTCAGCCGCTTCGTGCGCCGTCGCGACAGCCAGCGGTTTTTCTCTGCCGTGGGTGAGCGGCTCGACGATGTCACCCACTGGGCGACCCGCAGCCTTGATGAACAGACGCATGCCTATGGTTTACCGCTGTTCGATGCCCTGGCTGATGACTGGATTGGCCAGGTCAAGGATGACGCGGCGATCATCGCCCCGCCAGTGGCGATGCTCGATCGCCAGGCTCAGGCCGAGCATGCCCGCCGTTTACAGGCTGAAGGGCAAACCCTGCTCGGCATCGCAGGGCTTTTCGTGCCCGCAATTGGCGCGGTGATGCTGGGTGTGATGGCCTGGGAACTGCTTGAGCAAAGCTTCCAGGCGGTCAGTGACTGGCAACAGAACGAACGCAATGCTGCGCTGGCCCACCTGCTGAATGTGGGCAAAGGGTTGTTGACCGTCGGTGCAACCGTTGCTGTTGTCGCGGCGGCGCGACGTGCCTGGAGCGTGGTAGACCCACTGGTGCCGGCGCAGCTGCCAGGTGGCGAGGAAAAACTGTGGAACACCGACCTGGAACCCTACCGTTGTGGCACCCCGCCGCCTACCGCAGTGCGGGACGAGCAGGGGGTGTATCGCCTGGCCGAGCGCTGCTGGATCAGCATGGACGGTCACTGGTATGAAGTGGCGTGGCGCAAGAACGATGAACAATGGCAGTTGCTCCCTTACCAGGGCTATGCCCCCTTGCTCCGCCACAATGGCGCCGGTGCGTGGCGGCTGTGGTGCGAGCAGCCCGCCGAATGGGCAGACGCGCGCCAGCTGTTCCGCCGCCTGGGCAAGCCCTACAGCGACCTCGATGACCTGCAGATCGACCAGGCGCTGGCCATCCACGGGCTGGACGACCAGCACTTGCGGGCATGGCATGTGTATGGCCGAGCACCTGAGGCAGCGCTGGCTGACACGGTGCAGCGGCTGCTGTTCGCCGGGCGGATCCACACGTTGGTCGGTCAACTGCGCGAAGGTGCCGCCACCGCCGATCAGCAATTGCTGGCGCGGGTGCTGAGCCTTCCCCAGGCGGCAGGGCTGCACGGGCGCGCGCTGGCCGAAGTGGCCTGGGCCGGGCGCCGGGAGCTGCTGCAAGCCATGTACGAGGAGCACAACACCGGCCCGCAAACCCCTTGCCCGTTGCAACGGGCCTTCGCCAGCCTGCACCGCCTGGCGGCCAGGGAAGTGATGCGCAATGCCGGCGAGGACGACCTGCAGCACCTGCAAGAGACCGGGCGCGTGCCGCTGTTCATGGCCGAGGCGGCCAGGCTGCAGGTTACGCGGATTCGAACCGCGCGGGTCTTTGAGGCGCTGCGCATCGATACCCCACAGAATCTCGACCTGGCGCGGGTTGTGCTGAACCTGCTGGGGCAGGTGCCGGGGGCCGGAGGGCCAGGCTGGCGATTGTTCGACGGTGAGGCCAGCGAGCCGCTGCTGACAATCGAAGGCGCGGGCCCAACCTTCGATCTGCTGCACCAGCATGGGGTGTTTCGCTTGCACGACCGTGCCCGGCCCAACGCCGGTGCTGCCGGGGAGCTGTTCGAAACACTGGCGGCGGCGTACGACGCCGAGGCACGAGCGGCCAGCCGGCAGCCTGCTGTGTTCGCACCCGCCCTGCGCCAGGCGGTGGCAGACCTCGCCTTCAACCAGCGGCCAGCCGTGCTGGTCGCCCTTGGCATGGGCCAGCGCCGCGGCGCCTTCGTGGCACCGCTGCGGCTCGCTGACGGCCGCATTGGCTACCCCATGGCCGGCGGCAGGTTATGGGCTGCGTTCGGGCGGCTCAGGCCGCGGGCGCTGCAGGCACGCCTGCGCGACCTGTACCCGGCCTTCAGCGACGAGCAGGTTGGCCAATGGTTGGCGTCAGCCGATGCCCGGGCCAGGTTGAACGGCCTGGAGGCGCAATACCGACAGCTCAACAGCCACCTCGACAGGTGGGTATTCAATGCTGTTGCCACACCTGAACTGACTGCCCGACGTGAATTCAGAAAAGGCTTGATCGACTGCTGGCGCTTGCTCGTCCCCGAGTTGCAGGACCAGGCATCTGTGCAGGGCGGGCGCTTCATGCTGACCCAGACCCGCAGCCGTTTGCGCCAACTGCCTGGCCTGCCGGCCCAAGTGAGTTTCGCGCACGTGTCCATACTGGCCTTGCGCGCCATGCGGCTGGAGCAGGTGCCCGACGATTTCCTGCAGGCGTTTCCCAACTTGCGCAACCTGGAAATCACCAATTGCCGGCTCAGGCGCCTGCCGTTGCCTCAGATGCTGGCACAAAGGCTGGAGGTGCTCGACCTGTCAGGCAATCAGATCGAGCTCGACGAAAGCCAGGCGCTGGTCCTGGCCGGTTGCCGCTCCCTGGTGTACCTGAACCTTTCGGACAACCCGTTGCGCCGGGCATTTTCCGTGTTCGCCATGACCGAGCTCAACGCCTTGCACCTGTCACGCACGCGATTGCCGGAGTTTCCCTACGGCACGCTGGACGCGCCGCAACTGCACACGCTTGACCTCAGTGGCAACAGTATTTCAGTGCTGCCTGACGACCTGCATCAGTCACACTTGTGGCGCGCGGGCCGGGTCGAACTGTCGGGCAACCTGCTGGCGGCAGCATCGCAGGCGTCTTCCAGCTGGCATTGGCTCGAGGCAAGTCGCGTGCCGTATCGGTTCCGTTATCTGGACCTGGTGGCGGCAGAACGTCGCGATGAAATGGCCGCGTTGTGGGTTCATCTGGAAGCCGATGAGGTATCGGACGACTTCTTCAAGACGTTGTCCGTACTGACCACCTCCGGCGCATTCAAGTTTTCCTCCACCGCCTGCGCGCTGGCAGCCCGGGTACTGGAAATGTTCGAAGCAATGAGTGAAGACACTGCGCTGCGGCTGGAGCTGTTCAGGCACGCCGCGGCGACGGATTGCCAGGACAACGCCACTGCCCGTTTCGCTGACCTGGAAGTGCGCTTGATGATATGGCGTACGCGCCGCCAGCAGGGTGGGCGCCCCCCGGAGCAGGGCTTGTTGTGGCTCGGCGGGCAGTTATGGCGCTTGGCGTTGCTCGATCAGTTCGCGGCAGAACATGCCCGCCGGTTGGGGGCCGGCAGTGAGTCACTCGAATTCGCCCTGGCTTACCGTGTTGCCTTGCGCACGGCCCTGGATTTGCCCGCCCAGCCCGGGGAGATGTTGTATACCGATATTGCCCGGCTGCAGGACACCGACCTTCGTTCGGCGCGTGCCTTCGTGCTGGCAGCGCAAACCCGCGACGGCATGGCTGAATACCTTGCCAGGCAACGCTTCTGGCAGGATTACCTGCGGGGCAGTTTCCCCGATCGCCTGCAAGTGCCGCAGGACATGCATGATGAACTGGAGCGGCTGATGGCGCTGGGCAACCAGGAAGCGCAGGTCGAGCGGCTGCAGATTCGGAATCAGCAGCGTGAGCATGCCCTGCTGTTGCAACTGACCCTCGAAGCCCTGGACAGAAACGCGCCCGGCGACAGCACGACGGGGTGAAACGGCCAGCGCAGCGCTGCCAGCCGGTGGCTATGCGCTATGCTCAGAGCAGGCGGCGATGTTTGCACAGGCCTCGCCGCCCGGTCACGGAAATCGGAAGTTACCTTTGTGGCAAGCACGCCATGGGCTGTTGGTTTAGGCTCCCGCGTCGGATCTTTCTCCATGATCTGTAGTCTTTGGTTTATCGAGAGAATAAGGAGATATGCATGCTCGTCCGCTCACTGACCCTCGCCACCCTGCTCGCGCTTGCCGGCCCTTTGCATGCCGCTGACAGTGACGCACCGTTGGCCAAGGAACTGGGCAAGGCGCGGCCATTGGTGGTCATAGCGCCGAGCAGCGCCGACCCCACCCTGCGTGGGCTCAACAAAGCGCTCGAAGACCCGGCTACCCAGGCAAAATTCAAGGAGCGCAGCCTGGTGCTGTACAGCGTGGCGCAAATGATGGGCAAACGGGAGGACAAGAACCTCGAGCAGCAAACCACCATGGCGCTGATCCGCGAACTGAAGCTGGGGGCGAGCAAAGGCACCAAGGTGATTCTGGTGGGCAAGGATGGTGAGCGGCATGTGCTCAAGGATGACGAAGACAACACCGCCCTCGATCCCCAGGTGATCTTCGAGGCAGTCGATGCGCTGCCCGCGAGCGAGAAGGCGGTAACCGCACCAGAGCCGGTGGCGGCCGCACCGCAAACCAAGGCCAAAGACAGCAAACCTGCCAAACCGGCCAAGCCTGCCGCCCCGCCCAAGCCGCTGGAAGACTGACCGGGTGCGGCCCTGAGCTTGCTCAGGGCCGTTGCCACGCAGGCCTGGCTCAGTCAGGAGAAGCTGGCGAAATGTGCCTGCATCCGCGCGGCGTCAGCCTGCCGGCCGCTGAACAGTTCGAATGCCTTCACAGCCTGGAACACCGCCATGTTGCTACCGTCCAGTGTGCGGCAGCCCAGCGCCCGTGCAGCGCGCAGCAGTTCGGTTTCCAGCGGGAAGTAGATGATCTCCGCCACCCACAGCCGTGCATGCAGCAGCGCCACTGGCAGCGGCGTGCCGGGTAGCTTGGCCATGCCGACCGGGGTGGTGTTGACCAGCCCGTCCGCATCGGCCAGTGCCGTGGCCAAGTCACCGCCAAGCATTGCCCGCCCCGCACCGAAATGCGCATTCAGGTTGTCGACCAGTGCCTGAGCGCGGGCGGTATCCACTTCGAACAACACCAGCTGTTCAACCCCTTCGCCCAGCAAGGCATGCGCCACCGCCGAGCCCGCGCCGCCAGCCCCCATCTGCACCACCTTGCGGCGGGCCACATCGGGCAGGCCGCGGCGCAAACCTTCGGCAAAGCCCAGGCAATCGGTGTTGTGGCCAACCCGCTTGCCGTCCTTGAGTACCACGGTGTTGACCGCGCCGATGCCGCGTGCTTCATCCGACAGCTCGTCGAGCAACGGCAGGATCGCCTGCTTGAACGGGTAGGTGATGTTCAGGCCGGTAAAACCCGTGTGCTGCGCAGCGTCGAGCAGGCCGGGCAGGGCGCTGTCGTCCAGTTGCAACTGGTCGGCGTCGATCAGCCGGTACAGATAGCGCAGGGCCTGGGCATCGCCTTCGTGCTCGTGCAGGGCCGGGGTGCGCGACAGTTGGATACCCCGGCCGATCAGGCCGGCAAGGATGGCAGGCTGGCTCATGCTGCACGCTCCTTGAGCAGCTCGGCGAAGTGGCTGATGGCCATGCGGTAGCCGTGGCTTCCCAGGCCGCAAATGACGCCGACCGCGATCGACGAAACGAACGACACGTGGCGGAACGGTTCACGTTTGTGCACATTGGACAGGTGCACTTCGATGACCGGTACTTCGCTGGCCACCAGCGCATCGCGAATGGCTACCGAGGTGTGGGTCCAGGCACCTGGATTGATCACGATACCGGCGCAGCGATTGCGCGCGGCGTGGATCCAGTCGATCAGTTCACCTTCATGGTTGGTTTGCCGGAATTCGACTTCCAGGCCGTGGGCATTGGCAGTGTCGGCGCAGTGTTGGCCAAGGTCGGCAAGGGTTTCGTAACCATACTGGGCCGGCTCTCGGGTGCCCAGCATGTTCAGGTTGGGGCCGTTGAGCACGAGAATGAGGGGCGTCATGACGGGCTTCGCTTTGTTGTTGTTGGATGTGCCTAGTTTTGTACTGACTGGTTAGTTCCGTCAATTGAGGGGAGCCGCCGTGCTGGGAAAGTGGGCGATTATCGAACCGCGTTCGCCGCCAAGGCGCGCTGGCGCACAGGCTGCACGCCTTACAGAATTGTAATTTTCATGCCACCACCCCGATAACCAGCCTTCTCTACAGTCCCTCGCCACCCTTCGTCGACGAGGACCTGTTCCGTGCTCATCCCCCGCAAGTTCGCCTTGCTCTGCCTGCTGCTGGTTGGCGCCACGAGCGCCCACGCCAGCCAGCGCTTGAGCTTGCCCCAGGCGCTGGCCGCCGCTTTTGCCCAGAACCCGGAACTGGCTGCCACCAGCCGCGAAATCGGCATTGCCGACGGCGAGCGGCGCCAGGCCGGGTTACTGCCCAACCCCGAACTGGCGTGGGAGGTGGAGGACACGCGCCGGGACACCAGCACCACCACCATCACCCTCAGCCAGCCGCTGGAACTGGGCGGCAAGCGCGCTGCACGCATCGCCGCGGCCGGCGTCGGTCAGGCGATCGCCCAGCTTGACCTGGAACGCCAGCGCAATGGCCTGCGTGCCGATGTGGTCCAGGCGTTCCATGCCGCCTTGCGGGCACAGACCGCGCTGGAGCTGGCGCAGCAATCCCAGGCCTTGACCGCCCGCGGCTTGCGGGTGGTGCAGGGGCGGGTCACTGCCGGCCAGTCATCGCCCGTGGAGGCCACCCGCGCCCAGGTGCAACTGGCCCAGGCCGAGGCCCAACTGCGCCGCGCGCAAACCCAGCGTAGCGTGGCCTACCAGGCCTTGGCGCGTTTGACCGGCAGCCCGCTGGCCAGCTTCGACAGCTTGCAGGCGGCCAACCTTTCGCCTGGGGCCGCGCCCAGTCCTGACACCTTGCTCGCCCACGTCGAGCAAACGGTCGAGTGGCGCCTGGCCGCCGCCCAGGTCGAGCGTGGCGATGCGGCGTTGGGCACGGAAAAGGCTCAGCGCATTCCCAACCTCACCGTCAGCCTTGGCAGCCAGTACAGCCGCGAAGAGCGCGAGCGGGTGAACGTGGTTGGCCTGTCCATGCCGCTGCCGTTGTTTGACCGTAACCAGGGCAACGTGCTGGCGGCGGCGCGCCGTGCCGACCAGGCGCGTGACTTGCGCAATGCCGTGGCCCTGCGCTTGCGCAGCGAAACCCGCAGCGCCGTCGACCAATGGGCCACGGCCATGCAGGAGGTGGCGGCCTACGACCGCACCATCCTGCCGGCTGCACAGCAAGCCGTGGACACCGCCACCCGTGGTTTCGAAATGGGCAAGTTCGCTTTTCTCGATGTACTCGATGCCCAGCGCACGCTGATCGAGGCCCGTGGCCTGTACCTCGAGGCCCTGGCCACGGCGGCCGATGCACGCGGGCGGGTCGAGCGTATCTACGGCGACCTCGATGACCTGGGCAACCCAATGACCAGCAGGAGCAGCAATGACTAACCCACGCAAGTTGGCCCTTCTGGCAGCCACCCTGGCCGCGTTAGGCCTCGGTGGCCTGGCCTGGACCGGTACACTCGGCCAGGCAGCCACTGCCCAGCCAGCTGAAGACAGCCATGAGCATGGCGAGGCGGACGCCGCCGAAGGCCATGCAGAAACAGAGCACGACGATGAACAAGGGCAGGTGCACCTGTCCATCGCCCAGATCGAAGCTGCCGGGGTGCAGTTGGTTGCTGCCGGGCCGCGCGCGCTGGGTACAGCCATAAACTTCCCCGGTGAAATCCGTTTTGACGAGGACCGCACCGCCCACGTGGTACCGCGGGTGCCGGGTGTGGTCGAGGCAGTCCAGGCCGAATTGGGCCAGGCGGTCAAGCGCGGGCAGGTGCTGGCGGTAATCGCCAGCCAGCAGATCTCTGACCTGCGCAGCGAGCAGCAGGCTGCCCAACGCCGCCTTGAGCTGGCGCGCCTGACCTTGCGCCGCGAACAACAGCTGTGGCAGGAGCGCATCAGCGCCGAGCAGGATTACCTGCAAGCGCGCCAGGCGCTGCAGGAGGCCGAAATAGCCTTGGCCAATGCCCGGCAGAAGGTCGCGGCGGTGGGGCCGGCAGGTGCCGGCAACCGCTATGAACTGCGCGCACCGTTCGACGCCGTGGTCGTGGAGAAACACCTGAGCGTGGGTGAGGTGGTCGACGCGACCAGCAACGCCTTCACCCTGTCTGACCTGAGCCGGGTGTGGGCGACTTTCGCCGTGGCACCACGTGAGTTGGACAAGGTACGCACCGGCCGTACGGTCATGGTCAGCGCGCCAGACCTGGGGGCCCAGGTCGAAGGCAAGGTCAATTACGTTGGCAGCCTGCTCGGCGAACAGAACCGTGCCGCCACCGTCCGTGCCAGCCTGGCCAACCCTGACGGCGCCTGGCGCCCCGGTTTGTTCGTCAATGTTGCGGTCAGCATCGAACGTTTCGAGGCTGCGGTAGTGGTGCCTGAAATCGCCCTGCAAAGCCTGGACGCGCAGACCGTGGTATTCGCCCGTACCGAGCAGGGCTTCGAGGCCCGACCCGTAACCACCGGCCGTCGCGATGCCGGGCATGTGGAAATCACCAGCGGCCTGGCTGCCGGAACCCAGGTGGCTGCCGCCGGCAGCTTCGTTCTCAAGTCGGAGCTGGGCAAAGGCTCGGCCGAGCACAGCCATTGACCAGGGGGACGCCTGCATGTTCGAACGCCTGATCCAATTTGCCATCGAGCAGCGCCTGGTGGTGATGCTGGCTGTGGTCCTGATGGCCGCGGTGGGCATTCACAGCTACCGGCAGTTGCCGATCGACGCCGTACCGGATATCACCAACGTCCAGGTGCAAATCAACACGGCCGCACCCGGTTACTCGCCCCTGGAGACCGAGCAGCGCATCACCTTCGCCATCGAAACCGCCATGGCCGGCCTGCCCGGGCTCAAGCAGACGCGCTCGCTGTCGCGCTCGGGGTTGTCACAGGTCACGGTGATCTTCGAGGACGGCACCGACCTGTTCTTCGCCCGCCAGTTGGTCAACGAGCGCCTGCAAGTGGCGCGCGAGCAACTGCCCGAGGGCATCGAGGCTGGCATGGGGCCGATCTCCACCGGGCTGGGGGAGATTTTTCTGTGGACGGTGGAAGCCGAAGAGGGGGCCCTGAAGGAAGACGGCACCCCCTACAGCGCAACCGACCTGCGCGTGATCCAGGACTGGATCATCAAGCCGCAGTTGCGCAACGTGCCCGGGGTGGCAGAGGTCAACAGCATTGGCGGGTACGCCAAGCAGTACCTGATTGCGCCGGACCCCAAGCGCCTGGCGGCCTACACGCTCACCCTCAACGACCTGGTCGCGGCGCTGGAGCGTAACAACGCCAACGTCGGCGCGGGTTACATCGAACGTAACGGCGAGCAGTTGCTGATCCGCGCGCCTGGCCAGGTGGCCTCGGCCGATGATATCGCCAATATCGTCATCTCCAGCGTGGACAGCACCCCGATCCGCGTCAGCCACGTTGCCCAGGTAGGCCTCGGCGAAGCGTTGCGCTCGGGGGCGGCGACCGAAAACGGCCGCGAGGTGGTGCTGGGCACGGTATTCATGTTGATCGGCGAAAACAGCCGCACGGTATCCCAGGCAGTGGCTGCCAAGCTGGTGGAGATCAACCGCAGCCTGCCCGAAGGGGTGTCGGCGGTGACCGTGTACGACCGCACGAACCTGGTGGAAAAGGCCATCGCCACGGTGAAGAAGAACCTGATCGAGGGGGCCATTCTGGTGATCGCCGTGCTGTTCCTGTTCCTGGGGAACATTCGCGCGGCACTGATCACCGCCATGGTCATTCCATTGTCGATGCTGTTTACCTTCACGGGCATGTTCGCCAACAAGGTCAGCGCCAACCTGATGAGCCTGGGCGCGCTGGATTTCGGCATCATTGTCGACGGCGCGGTGGTGATCGTGGAAAACGCCATCCGCCGACTGGCGCATGCCCAGCAACGGCATGGCCGCATGCTGACGCGCAGCGAGCGCTTGCACGAGGTGTTTGCCGCCGCCCGTGAAGCACGGCGGCCACTGATCTACGGGCAGTTGATCATCATGGTGGTGTACCTGCCGATCTTTGCCCTGACCGGGGTCGAAGGCAAGATGTTCCACCCCATGGCCTTCACCGTGGTCATCGCCCTGCTTGGCGCGATGCTCCTTTCGGTGACCTTCGTACCCGCTGCGATCGCCCTGTTCGTCACCGGCAAGGTCAAGGAAGAAGAGGGCCTGGTAATGCGCACCGCGCGGCAGCGTTATGCGCCGGTGCTGGCCTGGGTGCTGGGCCGGCGCCGGCGTGCATTTGCCGGGGCAGCGGCCTTGGTGCTGTTGTCCGGGGTAATGGCCAGCCGCATGGGCAGTGAATTCATCCCCAGCCTCAGCGAGGGTGATTTTGCCCTGCAGGCCCTGCGTGTGCCGGGCACCAGCCTGTCGCAATCGGTGGACATGCAGCAGCGCCTGGAGCACGCCATCATCGCCCAGGTGCCCGAGGTGGAGCGGGTGTTTGCCCGTACCGGTACCGCCGAGATCGCTGCCGACCCGATGCCGCCGAATATTTCCGATGCCTATGTGATGCTGCGCCCGCGCGAGCAATGGGTCGACCCCGGTAAGTCACGCGAGGCGCTGATCGCCGACGTGCAACGTGCCGCCGCCAGTGTTCCCGGCAGCAATTATGAGTTGTCGCAGCCGATCCAGTTGCGTTTCAACGAGCTGATTTCCGGTGTGCGCAGTAATGTGGCGGTGAAGCTGTTCGGTGACGACATGCAGGTGCTCAACCGTACTGCCGCACAGATCGCCGGCAGCCTGCAGGGCGTACCCGGTGCGTCCGAGGTGAAGGTCGAGCAGACCACGGGCCTGCCGGTGCTGACCATCGACATCGACCGCGACAAGGCTGCCCGCCATGGCCTGAACGTGGGCGATGTGCAGGATGCCATCGCCACCGCGGTGGGCGGCCGCAAGGCGGGCACCTTGTATGAAGGTGACCGGCGATTCGATATGGTGGTGCGCCTGTCGGAAACCTTGCGTACCGACGTGGATGGGCTGGCCAGCCTGCTGATCCCGGTGCCGGCCAGTGGGGCTGCGGGCACCGGGCAGATCGGCTTCATCCCGCTGTCGCAGGTGGCCACCCTTGACCTGCAACTGGGGCCGAATCAGGTCAGCCGCGAAGACGGCAAGCGGGTGGTGGTGGTCAGCGCCAACGTGCGGGGGCGCGACCTGGGCTCGTTCGTGCAGGAGGCCGAGCAGGTATTGCGCGGCCAGGTGCCGATACCGCCTGGGTACTGGACACGCTGGGGTGGCCAGTTCGAACAGCTGCAATCGGCGGCCGAGCGCCTGCAAGTGGTGGTGCCAGTGGCCTTGCTGCTGGTCATGGCGTTGCTGTTGATGATGTTCAACAACCTCAGGGATGGCCTGCTGGTGTTCACTGGAATTCCGTTCGCCCTCACAGGGGGCGTCCTGGCCCTGTGGTTGCGCGACATTCCCTTGTCGATTTCCGCTGGCGTGGGCTTCATTGCCCTGTCGGGGGTGGCCGTGCTCAATGGCCTGGTGATGATTGCCTTCATCCGCGGCTTGCGTGAGCAGGGGCGAACGCTGCGGGCGGCGGTCGAGGAGGGCGCGCTGACCCGTTTGCGCCCGGTACTGATGACCGCGCTGGTGGCGTCACTGGGCTTCATTCCCATGGCCTTGGCGACGGGCACCGGGGCTGAGGTGCAGCGGCCGTTGGCGACCGTGGTGATTGGCGGAATCCTGTCTTCGACCGCCTTGACCTTGCTGGTATTGCCGGCGTTGTACCAATGGGCTTATCGACGCGAAGAGGCGCAGGAGGGGTAAAGCCCTGAGGCCGCTGAGGCGGCCCATCGCGGCACACCTCCACCCTGCAGGGTGTGCCTGGTGGGAGTAACTGTCTTTCTCAAAATTTGAAAAGCCTGCGCGATTCAACCTGTGGGAGCGGGCAAGCCCGCGAAGCAGGCGACGCGGTGTCTGGCACCGGCTGCGCCGGTGTTCGCGGGCATGCCCGCTCCCACAGGGGGTCTGCGCTGGCTTGGAGTGGCCGCCGTACTTGCAGCAGCAACTGTCTTTCTCAAAATTTGAAGCCTGCGCGATTCACCTGTGGGAGCGGGCAAGCCCGCGAAGCAGGCGACGCGGTGTCTGGCACCGGCTGCGCCGGTGTTCGCGGGCATGCCCGCTCCCACAGGGGGTCTGCGCTGGCTTGGAGTGGCCGCCGTACTTGCAGCAGCAACTGTCTTTCTCAAAATTTGAAGCCTGCGCGATTCACCTGTAGGAGCGGGCAAGCCCGCGAAGCAGGCGACGCGGTGTCTGGCACCGGCTGCGCCGGTGTTCGCGGGCATGCCCGCTCCCACAGGGGGTCTGCGCTGGCTTGGAGTGGCCGCCGTACCTGCAGGAGCAATTGTCTTTCTCAAAATTTGAAAAGCCTGCGCGATTCACCTGTGGGAGCGGGCAAGCCCGCGAAGCAGGCGACGCGGTGTCTGGCACCGGCTGCGCCGGTGTTCGCGGGCATGCCCGCTCCCACAGGGGGTCTGCGCTGGCTTGGAGTTGCCGCCGTACCTGCAGGAGCAACTGTCTTTCTCAAAATTTGAAAAGCCTGCGCGATTCACCTGTGGGAGCGGGCAAGCCCGCGAAGCAGGCGACGCGGTGTCTGGCACCGGCTGCGCCGGTGTTCGCGGGCACGCCCGCTCCCACAAGGACCGTGTAATCTTCGAGTTCAGCATTGCGGCCTTGTGTCGCAATGGGCCGCAAAGCGGCCCCAGTTGCACCGATCAGTCAGCCAGACGCCAGGTAGTGGCACCCTTGCTGTCTTCCAACACCACGCCCATGGCGGTCAGCTGGTCGCGAATGCGGTCGGACTCGGCCCAGTTCTTGTCTGCCCGCGCCTGCAGGCGCGCTTGGATCAAGCCCTCGACCTCGGCCGCATCGACCTTGCCTTCGGCGCCCGCACGCAGGAAGTCATCGGCGTCCAGTTGCAGCACACCCAGCACATCACCCAGCTCCCGCAGGCGACCGGCCAGGCCGGCAGCAGCGTCTACATCACTGTCGCGCAGGCGGTTGATCTCACGCACCAGGTCGAACAGCACAGCGCAGGCCTCGGGCGTGCCAAAGTCGTCATTCATCGCCACGCTGAAGCGCTCGACAAAGGCCTCGCCGCCCTTGGCCGCCACGCGCGGCAGGCCGCGCAAGGCATGGTAGAAGCGCTCCAGGGCGCCCTTGGCGTCGCGCAGGCTGTCTTCCGAGTAGTTGATGGCACTGCGGTAGTGGCTGGCCACCAGCAGGTAGCGAACCACCTCCGGGTGGTACTTCTCGAGCACATCACGGATGGTGAAGAAGTTGTTCAACGACTTCGACATCTTCTCGCCATTGATACGGATCATGCCGCAGTGCATCCAGGCGTTGGCGTACTGCTTGCCGGTGGCCGCCTCGCTCTGGGCAATCTCGTTCTCGTGGTGCGGGAACTCCAGGTCGCTGCCGCCACCATGAATGTCGAAGCTCTCACCCAGGCAGCAGGTGGACATCACCGAGCACTCGATGTGCCAGCCCGGACGGCCCGGGCCCCATGGCGACTCCCAGCTTGGCTCGCCCGGCTTGACGCCCTTCCACAGCACGAAATCGAGCGGGTCTTGCTTGGCCTCGTCGACCTCGATGCGGGCGCCGATGCGCAGGTCTTCGATCTTCTTGCGCGACAGCTTGCCGTAGCCCACGAACTTGCCGACGCGGTAGTACACGTCGCCATTGCCCGGCGCGTAGGCATACCCCTTGTCGATCAGGGTCTGGATCATCGCGTGCATGCCGGCGATATGGTCGGTGGCACGCGGTTCCTGGTCTGGCGGCAGGATGTTCAGGCGGCGCTCGTCTTCGTGCATCGCGTCGATCATGCGCGCCGTGAGGGCGTCGAAGCTTTCGCCGTTCTCGTTGGCCCGGTTGATGATCTTGTCATCGATGTCGGTGATATTGCGCACGTAGGTCAGTTCGTAACCGCTCTTGCGCAGCCAGCGGGTGACCAGGTCGAACGCTACCATGCTGCGGCCGTGGCCCAGGTGGCAGTAGTCGTATACGGTCATGCCGCAAACGTACATGCGCACCTTGTTGCCATCCAGCGGCTTGAAGGTTTCCTTGGCTTTGGTCAGGGTGTTGTAGATGGTTAGCACGGCGGTTCCTCAGCTGCCCCAGGAGTCACGCAGGGTGACGGTGCGGTTGAACACCGGGCGGCCCGGCTGGCTGTCTTTCAGGTCGGCGCAGAAGTAGCCTTCGCGCTCGAACTGGAAGCGGTCCTCGGGCTGCGCCTGGGCCAACGACGGCTCGGCACGGCAACCGCTGAGCACTTGCAGCGAGTCGGGGTTGATGTTGTCGAGGAAGCTGCCGCCCTCTTCGGTCTTTTCCGGGTTGGCCGAGCGGAACAGGCGATCGTACAGGCGCACTTCGCACTCGACGCTGCCTTCGGCCGGCACCCAGTGGATCACGCCTTTGACCTTGCGGCCTTCCGGGTTCTTGCCCAGGGTGTCCGGGTCGTACGAGCAATGCAGTTCGACGATGTTGCCGTCGGCGTCCTTGATGGCTTCGTCGGCACGGATCACGTAGCTTCCCCGCAGGCGCACCTCACCGGCTGGCTCGAGGCGCTTGTAGCCCTTGGGCGGGGTTTCCATGAAGTCGTCGCGGTCGATGTACAGCTCGCGGGAGAACGGCAGCACACGCACGCCCATGTCTTCCTTCGGGTGGCGTGGCAGCTCCAGTTGCTCGACCTGGCGCTGCGGGTAGTTGGTAATGACCACCTTCAGCGGGCGCAGCACGCACATGGCACGCGGTGCGGTGCGGTCCAGGTCGTCACGGATGCTGAACTCGAGCATCGACATGTCGACCACGCCGTCGGACCGGTTGGTGCCGATCATTTCGCAGAAGTTGCGGATCGAGGCCGGGGTGTAGCCACGGCGGCGGAAGCCGGACAAGGTCGACATGCGCGGGTCGTCCCAGGCGTCGACGTGCTTTTCGTCCACCAACTGCTTGAGCTTGCGCTTGGAGGTGATGGTGTAGTTGAGGTTCAGCCGGCTGAACTCGTACTGGCGCGGGTGTGCCGGCACAGGCAGGTTATCGAGGAACCAGTCGTACAGCGGGCGGTGGCCTTCGAACTCCAGGGTGCAAATCGAGTGGGTGATGCCCTCGATGGCGTCCGACTGGCCATGGGTGAAATCGTAGTTGGGGTAGATGCACCACTTGTCACCGGTCTGGTGGTGGTGGGCATGGCGGATGCGGTACAGGATCGGGTCGCGCAGGTTCATGTTCGGCGAGGCCATGTCGATCTTGGCCCGCAGCACGCGCTCGCCGTCCTGGAATTCACCGGCTTTCATACGGGCGAACAGGTCGAGGTTTTCTTCCACGCTGCGGTCGCGGAACGGGCTGTTCTTGCCTGGCTCCTTGAGGTTGCCGCGGTATTCCTTGGCCTGCTCGGGGGTGAGGTCGCAGACATAGGCCTTGCCGCGCTTGATCAGCTCGACCGCCCAGTCGTGCAACTGGTCGAAGTAGTCGGAGGCATAGCGCACATCACCGGCCCAGTCGAAACCCAGCCATTTCACGTCGCGCTGGATGGCGTCGATGTACTCCTGGTCTTCCTTGGCCGGGTTGGTGTCGTCGAAACGCAAGTGACAGGCGCCACCGAATTCCTTGGCCAGGCCAAAGTTGACGCAGATCGACTTGGCGTGACCGATGTGCAGGTAGCCATTGGGCTCCGGCGGGAAGCGGGTGACGATGCTGCTGTGCTTGCCCGAATCCAGGTCGGCCTGGATGATCGGCCGCAGGAAGTTCGCAGGGACAGCGGGGGCGCCTTTGGCAGCGGCGTTGGGCGCGTTGTCGGCAGTGGGCTTGCTCATAGGATCCTTGAATGCACGTGTCCGGCCTGGGTAGGCCGATTGAATCAAAGGGCCTATCATAGCCGAAGCAGTCAAGCTGCCGACAGTCGGGCCCGGATAAACTGGCGTGATTTATCACGGCTTTTTGCCGCGGCGTGGCAAAATGGCCGGTGCGCACCATGTGTCGCGAGCGCCCGAGCCTGCGTCAGGTGTAAGCACGCGCCCTGCGCGCCCTCATTCCCGTATGCCTTGAAAGAGCGAATTTCAGCATGTCCAAAGTCAAACTGAGCACCAACCACGGCGATATCGTCCTGCAACTGAACGCCGAGAAAGCTCCGCAAACTGTTGAGAACTTCGTTCAATACGTCAAAGACGGCCATTTCGACAACACCGTGTTCCACCGTGTGATCAAAGGTTTCATGATCCAGGGCGGCGGCTTCGAGCCTGGCATGACCCAGAAGAAAACCCGCGCCAGCATCCAGAACGAAGCTGACAACGGCCTGAAGAACACCAAGTACAGCATCGCCATGGCCCGTACCATGGAGCCGCACTCTGCCTCGGCCCAGTTCTTCATCAACGCTGCCGACAACGACTTCCTCAACCACAGCGGCAAGAACGTACAGGGCTGGGGCTACGCGGTGTTCGGTGAAGTGATCGAAGGCCGTGAAGTGGTCGATGCCATCGAGAAAGTCGCCACCGGTTCCAAAGCCGGCCACCAGGACGTGCCGAAAGACGACGTGGTCATCGAGAAAGCCGAGATCATTGAGTGATTCTGCTGATCTCTGATCTGCACCTGCAAGAAGAACGCCCGGACATTACCCGGGCGTTTCTTGATCTGCTCGATGGCCGCGCGCGCCACGCCCAGGCGCTGTACATTCTTGGCGATTTCTTCGAGGCCTGGATAGGCGACGATGCCATGACGCCGTTCCAGCAGTCGATCTGCCGTGCCCTGCGGCAGCTGGGCGACAGCGGCACGGCCATCTACCTGATGCATGGCAACCGTGACTTCCTGCTCGGCCAGCGCTTCTGCGAGGCGGCCGGCTGCACGTTGCTCGACGACCCCAGCGTGATCGAGCTGGGCGGTGAGCAGGTATTGCTGATGCACGGCGACACCTTGTGCACCCGCGACGTGGGCTACATGAAAATGCGCCGCCTGCTGCGCAACCCGCTGAGCCTGTGGGTTCTGCGCCACCTGCCGCTGTCGGCTCGCTACAAACTGGCACGCAAGCTGCGCAGCGAAAGCCGCACCCAGGGGCGGATGAAATCCACTGAAATCGTCGACGTCACGCCAGAGGAAGTGCCCAAGGTAATGGCGGCGCATGGCGTGCGTACCCTGGTGCATGGCCATACCCATCGGCCAGCGATTCACAAGCTGGTCGTGGACGGCCAACCGGCCCGGCGCATCGTGCTGGGCGACTGGGACCGCCGGGGCTGGGCCTTGCAAGTTGACGAGCAAGGGTTTCAGCTGGCGCCGTTCGACTTTTCCTGAAGGCAACGTCGCCGGCAAGCCGGCCCCAATTCCCACCAGGCCTTCAATTCGGAGGGGAGCTTGTGGGCGCTGGCTCGCCGGCGATCGAGCCAAACTGCCTTAGTGCTGTGCCATTGCGCCCTTGTCGGCTTCACTGATCACCACTTCGCGGTACTGCGGGTCAGCCTTGATCTGCGCCTCGGTAAAGGGAATTACCGCCAGCTGCTTGGCCGCGAAGGCCTTGGTCTGATCGCTGGCGTGTGCCGATGCCGCCTCGCTGGACTGCGAAAACGCCAGTAACCCGCGGGCCTCTGGCCCCTTGTCGGTGAAACTGACCAGTTGCAGATAACTGGTACCACTGACCACCAGGCGCTTGCCCTGCCCGTGCGGCACACTGTACATCGCGTTGTACACCCCCAAGGCCTGCGGGCCGCCCGGCACCGGCGTGCCATCGACTGCCTGCTGCACCTGCCCCCACTTCACCTGTGGCGCCATACCGCTCTCGGCCACCTGCTGCTGTGAGGCCAATGCCGCCTCGTGCACCCGCTTGCGCACGGCCGCCTGCTCCACGGCCAGCCCGCGCGGGGTGTGTTGCGGGTCGGCCGGGTCGAACGCAACCCGCCAGCTGTCCGGGTGCTCAGCCAAGGCGGTGAGCAGGTTGTGGAAATGCACCAGGCCCACGCCGCTCTCGAGATCGGCCTTGCCATCCCAGTTCGCCAGGCTGGTGCATAGGGCCTGCACGTCTGCACTGGCGCCCTGGCACCATTGCAGCAAGTCGGGCAGCACCAGGCTGGCCAGGTAGACTTCGTCGTCGGTGACCATGCGCTGCAGGTCATCGACGCCCAACCGCCCTTTGCCCTGCAAACGCTGCAGGGCAAAGCGGCCGCGCATGCCCAGCGGCTGGTCACTGCGGCTGACCAGCGGCGCAAACCCGGTCAGGGGCTGCGCCGGGTTGGCCAGCCAGGCCGGGTCGTTGGAGTTTTGCACGTAATCCTCGCGCTCAAGGCTTGGCAGCAGCCTTGCCGGGAAAATACCTGGTTGCGCCGCCTGGGCATCGACCTTCCACTGGCAGGCGCTGCGTGAGCCGTCCAGCACCACCAGGCTGCCCGGCGCTTGCGGGTTGCTGCAACTGTCGAGCATCTGCTGGTCCACATAAGGCACCACTGACTGGTTCAGGTACAAGGCCCTGCCCGCCTGGTCCACCGCAATGGTGTTGACCCACGGGATACCCTGCAATTGCTCGACCGAGCCGCGCAGGGCCGCCAGGCTTTCAGCGCGGTTGATCTGGTTCCACTGCTGCAGCACGCGGGTATTGTCCAGGTTGGCGTCACGCAGGCTGTAGGCCGCATGCGTGTCCCAGTTCAGGCGGCCAGGCCATTGCACCACCGGACCGAACTGCGAGCTGTACACCTCACGCTGTACCTGGCTCCGTCGCCCATCCTCACCTTTGACTGCCACGCTGACGGTTTGCCGGGCCAGCGGCAATGACTTGCCGTCGAGCAGGTAACGGGTCGGGTCCTTGGGATCGAGCTGCAGGCGATACAGGGTGAAGTGCGTGGAGGTATCGACGGTATGGGTCCACGCCAGGTGCTGGTTGAAACCGATATTGATCAGCGGCAGGCCTGGCAGCGCCGCGCCCATGACATTCAGCTGGCCGGGGATGGTCAAGTGCATCTGGTAGAAGCGCATGCCACCCATCCACGGGAAATGCGGATTGGCCAGCAACAGGCCATGGCCATTGGCCGAGCGCTGGGCACCCACCGCCACGGCATTGCTGCCACGCTCCGTGGCAAACCGCGCCTGCCGGGCCAGGGCGGTGGCATAGCCAGCGGCCGCGAGCTGGCTGCCGGCCCCTGGCGGTTGCGCCCCCGCCAGTGCCTCCACGAACTGCCCAACCCCGCCTTCGGCCAGCAAGCGGCGGGTCAGCTTGACCAGGTCCTGGCTGCTGATCGGCCGCACCCACTCACCCGTTCCGCACTCGGCAGGCAAGCCCTGGCGGCGGCGCTCGGCCAGCGCGCGGTTATAGCCACTGGCATAACCGGCCAGCAGTGCCTGTACTGGCGCCGGCTGCGCCTGGAGGAACGCGTCGACAGCGGCCTGGCTGTTGAGCCAGGTGAAGAACAGGTCGCTGCTGAGGTTGTCGCGTTGCTCCAAGGTCTTGCCCGTGGCGCCGTAGTACCGGGAGCGCTCGCCATTGACGGTCAACACTTCGTTGGCCAGCAGGCACAGGTTGTCCTGGGCGTAGGCATAGCCGACACCGTAGCCCAGGCCGCGCTCGTCCCTGGCCACGATGTGCGGCACGCCGAAGGTGGTGCGGCGGATCTGGGCGCTGGCGTCGGCTGCTGCAGGTTGAGCCGGCGCAGTGGCACTCCAGGCCACCAGGGCGGCCGCCAGGCTGGCGCAGGTCATGGGACGGGACAGTGAAAACACGGGCATTCCTCGGGGTCGCGGGTTATCCCGTTCAGACGAATGGCCAGATGAAAATTTTACGTTTTACAGGGCGATGGAACGTCTTGATGAAAAACAGCCATTTTTTTAACGCGTGCGTTGCAGTTTTTGCGATCTCATTCGTCCTAGTAAGTGAGGCAACCACATTTCGGGTTCGTCCACGAAAAGGAGCATTCACATGTACAACCCGCAACCCTCATTACTGGCTGGGCGCGCCCCAGGCAAGGCGCCCAAGGGACAGGGCGCATTTGCTGACGAGCGCACCGGCAACGAGCAGATCCGCGAATTGCTGCGCACCTTCGGCCTGCGCACCAGCCTGATCCGCCTGAAGGTGATCGACGCCCTGCACGCCGCCGACCGCAATGGCCGCAGCATTGGCGTGCGTGGCGTGCACGCGCAACTGGAGCAACTGGATATTCCGCTGTCGTTCCTCAGCGTGCGCGAAGTGCTCAAGCGCCTGTGCAGCGAGGGGGTGATCCAGCTGGGCAGCGACAAGTGCTACAGCCTTGCCCCCCAGGCGCGCGCCATACTGGAACAAGCGCCCGCGCGCTGAGCGCCTGGCCGGCCAGGCTTGGCCGGCCCGCGCAGGTCAGGGCTTGACCTTGCGCCGCAGGATGCCATTGATCACCACCACCACCACGGCAATGGCGATGGCCAGCATCTGGAACGTCTGTTCACTGATAGTCCCCTGCTTCTGCAGGTGGGACAGGCCCAGCATCAGGCCCAGTACGACCAGTATGATCAGAAGTGAATATTTGAGGCGCTGCACGTGTGTCATCGAAGGTTCCTTGCAACATCAGGGGCAAATGGCTCGCAATGAGCCGCGGCAATGATACAACGGTCACCGGCCCCGGCGCTGCATTTCCTGCTGGGTCAGGCGGTGACAGCCTGAAAGCATGAAACCTCCAAGCACCCATGCCGGAGGCACCGTGTACAAACCCTTGCTCCTCACTTCGCTGTTTTTCTCCCCCGTCTACGTTCACGCACTGGATACCCAGCAGGTACCCGCCGAGCACCTGCTGGAGCTGGGCCGCGAGCTCGCGACCCACGCCGGCACCAGCCAGTGGCAGCAACTGTGGCAACGGGTACGCCAGGCCGGCTACCTGGGCGGGGACAACAGGCCGCTGAACTTCACCGTGCCCACCACCCGCCTCCCCCACCTGGCCCAGGAAACCCTGGCCCAGGCCGACCAGGTGCAAGCCGTACGCCAGACCCAGGCCCTGTACCGGCGCAGCTTTGACGGGCAGGTGATCGGCCAGCGCGATGGGCAGCCCCTGTACACCCTGTGCCTGCTGGTGGATTGGCGAACGTTGCCTGCAAGCATGCGAACGGCGCCCCAAGCCTACCTGCACAGCGCCAGCTTGCTGAGCAGTTTCCCCTGCGACTAAGGGTTCAGCACCCTTTCGTTGAGAACGGCAGTGAGCGAGCGAGAAATCACCCTATGCAGCCTATCAGCAACGCCATTTCCTACATGCGCGGATATTGCTGCCTGCAAAACCTGTTCACCGAAGCTACAGCCGCCAACCCATATGCCGCCTAGCGACACGCCTCGGCTGTCGCACAGAATTTGCTCACACCCTCCGACATAACGCCACGGGTGATCGGGTCGCAAATCCCTTATCCCGAAGGAGCGCCATATGCAAACGCCAGACTTGAGCCAGATCGATATCAGCCAATTGCCCCACTCGTTGCAGGCACTGATCACCTGCATCGGCATCGACAACGCCTACCAGCTGACCTGCGCGTTCGGCGGCAGGCCCAAATACATCCCCAAACACCGCGAGCGCACCAAGCTCGCCGACGTCCTCCCGCCCGAAGCGCTCGATGCGCTGATCAAGCGCTTTGCCGGGGTAGCCCTGGAGATCCCCAAGGCGGACCACTTCCTGCGCCAACTGCGTAACCAGCAAATCCAGAAAGAAAGCGCCAATGGCCTGTCCCGCAGCCTGCTGGCCAACAAGTACGGCCTGAGCCTGCGCCAAATCGGCAACATCCGCCGCCAGGAGGCGTGCGCCCGCTGAACCCCCTGCCGCCCAGAGCACCCTCGGCGGCCCCAACCCACTAGAAAGAGCATCCCACTATGTCGATAGACAACAGCCTCATTGGCTCGGTCATCAATGCCCTGCCCATGGATCGCATGATCGCCGGCCCCCTGCAAGCCATGGTCCAGGCGCAGGTTACCGCGAGTAAATCGTACGCCGACTTCCTGATGCAGGTCTGCATCCAGAACGGCAAGGCCGTAGCCATCCAGTTCGACTATGACGAAACCATCGTCGACGAACAGGGCGAATACAAAGGTGTGGTCAGCAAGACCATGAAGGTGCCGCTGCTGGCGGCCATCACCCACCCGAACATTACCATCGAGGAGGGTAATGTCGAGTTCGAGCTGGTCATCAACCAGATGTCGGAGGACGTGACCAGCAAGGACATGAACGCCACCGCCAGCGGCTCGATCGGCTGGGGGCCGTTCAAGCTCAACGTCAGGGGCAGCGTCAGCCACAAATCCACGCAAACCCGCAAGACCGATACCCGCGCCCGTTATGCATTCAATACCACACTCAAACGCCAGGAGCCGCCGGAAGCGGTCATGCGCTTGATCGAGTTCCTCACCGACGCTGCGACCAAACCTACGGTGGTCAAAAACGCCGCCCTGGAAAGCCCCGACCAGATCTCGCAGCGCGATACCCTCAAGAACCCGGCAGCCGACACACCGGGGCTCAAGGTGGAAAACGACAAAGCACCCGGCGCTGCAAACAAACCCACGGACAAAGCTGACAAAAAAGGTTGAACCAAACCTTGATGTTTTTCGCTCACTTCCGCCTGGCCCCTTGATGAGCAACAAGGGGCCATTCTGGCCTGAGGAACCCACGCAATGGACAAGGCCCCCGCGCCCATGACTTCAATCGACCTGCGCGAGATCACTCGCGGCCTGCAAGAAGCCGCCAGTGCCACCAACAGCCTGATCGCGCAGCAGTACATCAACCTGTTCGACCAGTTCTTCGAGTGTGACAGCGAAGCGTTGGGCGCCCCCATGAAAGCCAAGATGGTGGAAGTGGCCATGGACGGCCAGCACATCATGCGTGTACCGCTGTTCGCCCTGGTGTCGCCCAAAGGCCTGGCGCTGGAGCGCATGCAGGTTGACCTGTCGGTGCGTGTCAAAGGCACCGAGGCACAGCCGGCATTACTGCCTACCAGCGAGAACAAGGCCGCCAGCTTCAAGGTCACCATCGGTGGCCAGGGTCGCCAAGGCGACAGCCGAGACCCTGACGAAGTGCAGATCCGCATGCAGTTCCAGGCCAGTGAGCCGCCTGAAGCGCTGAACCGGCTGATCGAGGAGTACACCAGCCTGATCACCCCGGTACGCGCCCCCACCCCGCCACCCTCACCCGACAGCAATGAGTTCATCGACGCGGCCACCGTCCGTTGACGGCGCCGCCGCGTTCAACCTAGAAGTCGCGCTTGTAGAAGATATCCAGGGAGCTGGCCAAACCGCTGGCCGCCTCCAGGTAGACCTTCTTGCTCAACTTGTAACGCAAAGCGATGGTGTTCGCTGGCTCGAACACCCCTACCCCGTAACGAAGGCTCAGCTTCTCGGTGAGGTTGCCACTGGCGACCACGCTGGTGGTATTGCCCGAGCCTTCGGTATCCAGCTGGAAGTCGTCGATGCCCAGGCTGGAGGCCAGGCTACCGGTGATACCGGCGCTGCCTGCCAGGCCGAGGCCCAGTGCCGCTTCGGCGAGCATGTTGTTGTCCTCGCCGGAGGTGCCCAATGGCCGCCCCAGCACCAGATAGGACAAGGCCTGCTCCTGGCTCATGGCCGGCTCCGAAAACACCTGGCTGGTCGGCTGTTCGGCACTGCCACTCAAGCGAATACCGGCAATCACATCGTCTACCTTGCGGATGGCTTCGATGTCCAGGTAAGGCTGGTCGATCGGCCCGGCGAACAGCAAGCGCGCGCGGCGGATGGTCAGGCGCTGGCCGTAGGCGCGGTAGCGACCGTCTGCCAGGCTCAATTCACCGCGGGTGTCGAGGTTGTCACCGATGTGCACATGGCCAAGCAGGTTGGCGGTAAGGCCAAAGCCGGTGAACGACAGCTTGTCCTGGCCCACTTCGACGTCAATGTCCATGGCCATCGCCATGGGTGGCTTGCCCTCATCGGTCTGGCGGCCAACGATGACGGTATCGTCCGAGACCTTGACGGTAGAGGGCGGTAATTCGCGCACGGTGATCTTGCCTTTGGGCACCAGCACTTTGCCGGTGACCGCCAGTTTGTCGTCGATCAGGCGCAAGGTCAGGTCCGGGGCGACCTCCAGCGTGGCATAGGGCTCCACCGTGATCGGCAGTTGCTGGCCTTGCAAGCGCACGTCCATGCCCAGCGCCTGGCCCCAGGTGAGGTTGCCGCTCAACTGCCCGCGCCCTGCTTCGCCACTGCGCCAATTGCCTTCCAGGCGCACCTGCTCACCGGCGATCTGCGCCTGCACAGACAGTGCCTGCAGGCTGGCTGGCAGCTCCGCGCCGCTGACTTCGCCGCCGCTGAGCGCCAGGTTGCCGTTGACCTGCGGTGCCAGCAAGGTACCCGAGAGCTGGCCGCTGCCATTGAGCTGGCCGGCCAACCGCTCGACCATCGGCACGAAGGGCCGGGCCACCGAGAGGTCCAGGCCCGCCAGGCGGAAATCACCCGACAGCGGCTTGTTCTTGCCCAGCGGGTCTAGCCGGGTGTTGACGTTCAGCTCACCCAGCCGCTCGCCACGGAATACCAGGCGCGTGTCGATACGCCGCGGTGCCAGGGTACTGTCCAGGCGCAGGGCCTGATACGGGAAGTCGATCCAGCGGCCTTTGTCGTGCACGCGCAGGGTGCCGCCACTGGCATCGACCACCACGCTACCCTTGGGGCCACTGGCCGGTATATCCAGGCTGATGTCGGCGTTGAGCAGCCCCTGCCAGGCGAAGTCCTTGGGCAGCCACTGCGCCAGGCTGCCCAGCGGGAACTGCTTGAGGTGGTAGCGCAAGCGCGGCTCCGGCGCCAGGCGTTGGTCATCGCCACACAGGCTGGCCTGGCCAGAGCGCCAGCAGTGGGCACCGAAATCGAGCTGGCCGTTGGCCAGCCGCTGCAACCGCGCCGGGGCCTGCAACTGCCAGTCCTGGCCACCGGCCTGGACTCGCCCGCTGGCCAGTCGCCCGCGCCAGTCGCCCTTGCTCAACTGGCCATCCAGCCCCAGGTCAAGCTTGAGCTGCGGGCCGTTCAGGGCCAGGTTCAGGGCCTGCTGGCGAATGTCACCCTTGCCGCTGGCCTGCAGCGTGCCCAGTGCCGTGTCACCCAGCTGAATGCCGGTGGCCTTGAGCTCGACCACCCCACGCTGGGCGCTGTCGAGCTTGGCATCCAGGTTCAGTTGTTGCAGGCGGTTCTCAGCCTGTGCCAGGCGCTGGCCCTGCAACGTCAGGGTGCCTTGGGGCGCCTGCAGCGTGCCGGCGACATCCACGCGCCCCTTGACCTGGCCTTGCAGCCGGGGCCACAGCTGGCCCAGGCGGGGCAAGTCGAGGTCGATGCGCCCGGCCAGGCGCTGCTGCAGGCTGCCACTGCCATTGATCCGGTTGTCCCCCAGCTGGATCGCCAGCGCACCCAGTGTCCAGCGCTGCCCGGCCCCTTGTGCCTCGGCCTTGAACACAGCCGGCTGGCCGCGCAAGCGGCCCTTGAGGTCAAGCTGGGCATCCAGGCTCAGCACGTCATCCTTCAGCTCGCCTTTGGTACGCAATGGCCCCGCCAGGGTGCCAGGCAGCTCGGCCAGCCAGTAGGCCGGGTCGAGTGCAGACAGTTGCAAGTCGACATCCCACGCCAGGGTATCGGCAAAGCGCACTGCAACACTGCCGGCAGCCTTGCCCTGGCCGGCGGTGAGCGCAAGTTGTGGCAGCCTGACCTGATCCAGGTCGCCTTCGAAAGGGCTGGCCAGGGTGAACGCCCCCGCCGGGCCGTCAAGATCACCGGCAAAGGTCCCCTGATACTTGCCATCACGGTAATGCACACGGGTATTGAAGCGTTTGAGGGTAACCTGTGGCGGCGTTTCCAGCGGATACAGGCGCAGCCAGGGAAAATCCTGCCAGTCCAGCTGAGCATCGGCGGTTAGGCCTTGCTGCCAGTCTGCCGTGGCTTGCAGCTTGACGCGCTGGGTGTCGCTGGCGGTAAGGTCGAGGGCATCGAGCCTGGCCCCCTTGCTGTCGACCAGGCCGGACAACGCCAGGGCGATCGGCGATTGTTCTGCGGGCAGGTTGGCGGTACCCGACAGCTGGTAGCCCTTGAGCAGGTCGCCCTTGGCTGCCAGGTCGAGCTGGTTCAACTGCAAGGTGTCAGGCAAGGAAGCGGTCGGCTTGAACGCTTCGGAACGGATCTGCAGCGTCGCAGGCAGGTGCTCGGCCAGGGCCTGCAGCGTGCCACTCAACGTGGCGTCCAGGTAGCCGCTGCTGGCTCCCGTGAGGTTCAAGGTCTTTTGCAGTTCACCCTCGGCGTTCAGCGCCAGCTGCCAGGGTTTGCCCCCTACAGCCGGCAGCTGCAGTTGCGCCTGCAGCGTTGTCGGCCAGTCGCCTTCGGGCTGGATATGGCCTTGCAGGTTCAGCAGCAGGTCGTCGCGCTGCAGGTGCAGGCTGTCGATCTGCATCCCGCCGCGGGTCCAGTGCGCTGCAAGCTGCAGGTCGCCCAGCAGGTCACTGCCGTCCAGGCGCAGTTGCCCCACCTTCACCTCGCCCAGTTCGATGGCCACCGGCAGGCGCAGTGCCGGCAATTGCAGGGGGCCGCTGTCGGCCGGCTCGGTGCTTGGGGCAAAGGCCATGTCGATGCGCTGGGCCTGCAAGCGGTCGATGCACAAGGTGGCGCGCAGCAGGCAGGCAGGCGACCAGGCCAACTGCGGGGCCTGCAGCTCGACCTTGCTGCCGGCGTCGGCCCAGCTTAACCGGCTTGCTTGCCAGCTGCCCCCCAGGCGGCCCTGGAAGTCGGTGACCTGCAAACCGGGAACCTTGCCCAGCGCCCAGCGGCTGCCGGCCTCGGTACCCAGCAGCAAGCCGAGGGCCAGGCCCAGGCCCGCCAGCAGTCCAGCCAGGCCCAACAGGGTATATCTGATTACGCGTTTCACAACTCGGGCCCCATGGAAAAGTGCAGGCGAATGCCACCGTCGTCATCCAGCGCTTTGGCCAGGTCCAGGCGCAGCGGCCCCACTGGCGACACCCAGCGCACACCAAAACCGACCCCAGTTTTCAGGCTGGGCAATTCCAGGTCGTTGAACGAGTTGCCTTGGTCGACGAATGTGGCAAGCCGCCACTTCTCGGTCAGCGAGTACTGGTACTCGACACTGCCGGCCACCAGGTAACGCCCGCCAATACGATCACCGTCGCTGTTTTCGGGCGACAGGGTCTGGTAGTCGTAACCGCGCACGCTCTGGTCGCCACCGGCGAAGAAGCGCAGCGACGGCGGGATATTGTTCTTGAAACCGTTGGTCGCGCTGCCGCCGAACTGCACGCGGCCAAGCAAGCGGTGGTTGTTGCCCAGGGTGGTCAGGCCCTTGAGCAGCACGTTGCCGTGCAGCAGGTTGGTGTCCGACACCAGCCCTTCCTTGGCCACCTGCACATCGAATTGCAGGCGGTAGCCATTGTGCGGGTCGATGCGGTTGTCACTGCGCAGGAACGAGTAGCTAACGCCGGGCATCAGCAGGTTGCTCAACCCGCTGTCGTCGCCCAGGCGGTACTCTTCGCGTTGGTATTTCAGCGAGATGACCCGTTGCCAACCGCTGGGCAGCTTGCTGTGCCACTCGGGGCCCACCGTCAGCAGCTTGCTGAGGGTGTCGGTACCGGCCAGTTCTTCATTCTGATAGCCGCCGGCAAAGCGCAATTTGTCGGTCAACGGCGGATCGAGGGGAATGTCGTACCACAACCCCACGTTCTGCCGCGGCGCCGACAGCTCGGTTTCCCAGCCATAGCTGTGGCCTTGCGGGTTGACCCAGTGGCGGGTCCAGTTGGCCTTGCCGCGCGGCCCGACGTCGGTGGAGTAACCCAGGCCCAGCCCCATGGTGCGGGGTTTGCGGGTTTCCAGGCGCACGTCCACCGGTATGTCTTCACCCACCGCGGCGGTGGGCGCCGCATCCACCCGTACCCCTTCGAAATAACCGCTCGACTGCAGGTCGTTGTTCAGTTCGGCGATCAGCTCCGAGTCGTACGGGGTACCTGGCTTGAACGGCACCATGCGCTGCAGCAGGTCCTCGTCCAGCGGCGTGTCGCCGCCAAAGGTGACTGCGCCAAGGCGGTAGCGCGGGCCACTCTGGTAGACCAGTTCGATATCGGCCACCCCGGCCTGCGGGTCCACCGCCAGGCGCTGGCGGCTGAAGCGCCCGCTGAAGAAGCCGTAACGCGACGCCTGGTTCTGGATCAGGCGCTTGGCATCCTCGTAGGTACCGTGGTTGAGCTGTTCACCCGGGCGCAACGCCCGGCTGTCGGGTACCCGAAAGGCCTTCATGTCACTGGCCGGGCCCTCGATGCGCACCGTGACGTTGCGCAGCCGAATCGGCTCCCCCGGGTTGATGCTGAGGATCAACTGCGGGGAATGGTCGGCATCGCTGGCAGGCTTGACCTCGCTGTCGATCTGCGCCTGATAGTAGCCAAGTGCCTGCGCGGCTTTGCGCGCCTGCTCCTCTGCACCACGACTGAAGCGCAACAGTGCTTCTTCATCGCGGTCACCCAGTGAGCCTATATAGCCTTCGACATTGGCCTTGAGCGCCTTGTTGGCCGGTTTCACCTGCACCAGCAACTCGCTCTGGCCCCATGCTGCAAAACTGGCGGCCCAGATAACCAAGCCCCAGGTCAATCTTCCTGAATACGTCATGCGGCGAATGCTACCAGACCCGAACGCTCAAGGGAGCCGCCTTGCGGCCTGTTCAGGCCAAAGCGGATGTCGAAGCCACCGGGTTGGGATGAAAGAATACCCGTTCCCGGATCGGCCCTATGGCCACCTCACCAATTTCCTCGTACCCCTGGCGCTGGTAAAACGCCAGATAGTGCTCATTGCCCGTGTCCAGCACCACGCCTTGGGTGCCCGGGTCTTCGGCGCACCAGTCATGCACAGCTTGTAACAATTGTTCGCCGTACTGCTTGCCTTGAAACTGCGGGTGCACCCCCAGCAGTGGCAGCACATGCACCTGATCACTGGGCAGGCAGGTCGACAAAGCGGCCTGGTAGTCCATGTAGCGCCGCGTGCAGCGCAGGCCGGTGCCGAGCATCATGCGCAGGCGCCAGGCCCAACTGTCCGCCACACCCAAGCGGCGCAGCGGCGGCACGATCAGGGCCACGGCCACCAGGCGATCGTCCACCAGCAAGCCGATCGCAGGCAGTTGCAGGTAGAAGTGCTGGCGTACCCATTCACGCACCATCACCCGCAGGCGCCGTTCATAGCCTGGGCGCTGGGCTTCGAAGATATAGGCAAAAGTGGGTTCGTGCCGGTAGGCGTTGTACAGCAGGGAACGTACCTCGCGGCTGTAACCATCATCGAGCAGGCAGACACGGGCCGGAGCGGCTGTGGTTTCGGGCATTGCGGGCAGACCTCCTGGAATGGGCGTTCAGAGCCTTGGAGGTTGCGCTCCGCGCTTCGTTCCACCCTTACAGCACGTTAGCAGCAGGCCTTTGGCCCCGCCACGCTGGTGATCGCCGGCGATGTCCGCTAGCATCGCGCCTTTTACCGGGATTGTCTTTCCATGAAGATCGTCTGTTTCAACATCAACGGCCTGCGAGCCCGCCCGCACCAGCTGGCAGCGCTGATCGAAAAGCACCAACCAGACGTGATCGGCCTGCAGGAAACCAAGGTCAGCGACGAGCAGTTCCCGTTGGCCGACGTACAGGCGCTGGGTTACCACGTGCACTACCACGGGCAGAAGGGCCACTACGGCGTCGCCCTGCTCTCGCGCCAGGCGCCGCTCAGCCTGCACAAAGGCTTTGCCGGCGATGAAGAAGACGCCCAGCGCCGCTTTATCTGGGGCACCTTCGCCGACGCCCAGGGCAACCCGATCACCATCATGAACGGCTACTTCCCCCAAGGCGAAAGCCGCGACCACCCCACCAAGTTTCCGGCCAAGCAGCGCTTCTACAGCGACCTGCAGGCACTGCTGGAAAGCCAGTTCCGCAACGACCAGCCAGTGCTGG
Organism: Pseudomonas sp. PARCl1; assembly: GCF_947311875.1. Lineage (NCBI taxonomy): Bacteria > Pseudomonadati > Pseudomonadota > Gammaproteobacteria > Pseudomonadales > Pseudomonadaceae > Pseudomonas > Pseudomonas sp. PARCl1. The sequence goes on along the minus strand of NZ_CAMZMX010000005.1, from coordinate 138,639 downwards.
TGATGGGCGACATGAACATCTCGCCGCAGGACTGCGACATCGGCATTGGCCCGGACAATGCCAAGCGCTGGCTGAAGACCGGCAAGTGCAGTTTCCTCCCGGAAGAGCGCGAATGGATGGAGCGCTTGAAAGGCTGGGGCCTGGTAGACAGTTTCCGCCACCTGTACCCGGACGTGAACGACCGTTTCAGCTGGTTCGATTACCGCAGCCGCGGCTTTGAAGACGAGCCCAAGCGCGGCCTGCGCATCGACCTGATCATGGCCTCGCACGCGCTGGTGCCGCGGATCAGGACAGCAGGCGTGGATTATGAACTGCGCGGGATGGAAAAGCCGTCCGATCATGCACCGATCTGGCTTGAGTTGAGCTGACCGTGTGAGCGCAACATGCCTGCCGGGGCGGCTCGATCGCGACACAAGGCCGCGCCGGCAAAGCCTGGGTTACAAGCCCAGGCGCAGCACCTCGCCTACCCCCGCCCCACGCACATCGTCCGCCGCGCTGACCAAGGCAAAGTTGTACGCCCCATGCGACCAGTACCGCGCCTCCAGCTGGCCATCGACCCGTTGCCCGTTCGGCATGCGCCGAAAGCCTTCGCTGGGTGAACGCATGAACAGGCTGATACGCTGGCCATTGCCGTCCTCGAACACCAACAAGGCTGCGGGCCCTTGCTCGTTGCTGAGCAACCGCGCCCCCACCGGCCTGAAGCCATAGCCCGCCAGGTCTGGCAACTGCCCGACACGGTTGAAGTGCCGGCCCAGCCAATCGCGCAACTGGGCCGGGTCGCTGGCCTGAATATCCAGCGCCTGGCTGGCGGCGAACAACTTGTGCGCCTGCACAGCATCGGCCATCGGCAGCTCGGCATTGGCCAGGGTGGCATCGCGGGCCTGCCAGCCGCCCAAGCCCCCTACACCCAGGGCCAGCACCATGGCCGCTGCCGCCGCCCAGCGCCGCTGCCGGCGTTGGCGCAGTTGCCGCCGCAGCTGGCCCAGCTCAAGCGCGGGGGCACCGGCTGGCTCGCCAAGCCCGGCCAGCGCCGTGCGCAGCCGCCGGGCATCGGTGCGCCAGCCTTCCACACGTGCCGCCGCCTGCGGGTTGGCCGCCAGCCAGGCTTGCACCTCGGCGCGCCGCGCCCGCTCCAGGCGCTCGTCGACGTAAGCGTGCAGTTCATCTTCGGTGGGGATAAGGCGCGTCATTTCAATCTCCGCAAGGCCGGTGGCTGGGGTGAGCCTTCGGTCAGTTCACGCAAGGCATTGCGCGCCCGCGAAAGGCGCGACATTACCGTGCCGATAGGAATGCCCAAGGCCTGGGCGGCCTCCTTGTAGCTCAGGCCCTCGACGCTGACCAGCAGCAGCAAGGCACGCTGCTCGGCACTCAGCCGGGAAAACGCTTGCAAGTCGGCCTGGGCCAGGATGATCGCTTCAAGGTTGTCACCAACGGGTTCGTCATCGCGCTCGGCACGGCCGAACCAGGACAGCCAGCGCGCATGCAGGCGCTCGCGGCGTTTACCGTCCAGGTACAAGCGATAAAGGATGGTGAACAGCCAGGCACGCAGCGCCTGCGCGTCGCGTTGCTGGTCTCGTCGGCTCAGCGCGCGCTCGACGGTAGCCTGCACCAGGTCGTCGGCGCTGCCCGGTTCACGGGTCAGCCATACGGCAAAGCGGCGCAAGCGGGCGAGCAGTTCGCGCCACTGCTGGTTGTCCAGGTCGTGCATGGTCAGGTCCGGCCTATGGGGCAGTCAGTGTAAGGGGCAGACGCGTGCAGGCCTATTTTATTCCCCCGTGGGAATAAATAGCGCGCTACCCCGTCGTACTCGCACCTTCACTGAACCGGACGCACACCATGAACTCACCTTTGCACGGCCCGGCCAAGGCCCTGCGCCTGGCCGCCATCGGCGCCGTGATGCTGGCCGCAGGTGCCGGCTTCGCGTATGCCGCTGGCTGGCTGGGCCAACCGCAGTTGACCCCGCAACGCATCATCGACACCTTCGAAGCCCAAGCCGGGCACTACCCCGGCTACCGCAAGAACCACGCCAAGGGGCTTTGCGTCAGTGGTTACTTCCAGCCCAGCGGCCAGGCAGCCAGCCTGTCCACGGCACGCGCATTCAGCCAGCCACGGGTGCCGGTCATTGGCCGTTTCGCCATCGGCGGGGCCAACCCGTTCGCCCCGGACACCAGCATACCGGTCCGCAGCCTGGCAATTGAGTTGAGCACCGATGACGGCCAGGTCTGGCGCACCGGCATGAACAACCCGCCGGTGCTTGCCGTCAGCAACCCCCAAGGGTTCTACGAACAGGTGCTGGCCAGCGCACCGGTCAAGGCCACCGGCAAACCCGACCCGGCCAAGCTGCAGGCGTTCTTCGCCGCACACCCGGAAAGCGCAGCGTTTCGTCAATGGGCGGCCAGTTACAAACCCAGTGACAGCTTCGCCAGCACGCAGTACCACAGCATCAATGCCTTCCGCCTGATCGACACAGCCGGCGCGGCCCACCCGGTACGCTGGCAGCTGGAGCCACAGGCGCCGTTCGCCGCGCTGCCTGGGCAGGTCGACGACAAGTTGTTCCTCCAGCACGACTTGCAGCAGCGCCTGGCCCAAGGCCCGTTGCGCTGGACCCTGCGCCTGGTGCTGGCGGAACCGGGCGATGCGGTGGATGACCCGGCCCGCCCCTGGCCTGCCGAGCGGCGCAGCGTGGACGCCGGCACCCTGGTGCTGGAGCAGGTCGATGGGCCCGAACAAGGGGCCTGCCGCGACATCAACTTCGACCCCCTGATCCTGCCGCAAGGTATCGAAGCCTCCAACGACCCGATCCTCGCCGCCCGTTCCGCCGCCTATTCGGAATCTTTCAACCGCCGCAGCCGTGAATCGCTCGGCACCGGAGCCCGCCCATGAAGCCCGAAGCCTTCCACCCCCTTGCCCGCGCGCTGCATTGGTTGATGGCCGTGCTGATCCTGGCCATGCTGTTCATCGGCGTGACCATGGTTGCCGACCTGTCGTTGCGCCACCCTGTACTGATCAGCCTGCACAAGGCCACCGGCCTGGCGTTGCTGGTGCTGGTCGTGCTGCGTATTGGCGTGCGCCTGGCCGTACCCCATCCGCCGCTGCCTGCAGACCTGCCAACCGTGCAGCGCTGGGCTGCCCGCACATCGCACCTGGCGCTTTATGGCCTGATGCTGGCGATGCCGCTGCTGGGCTGGGCCATGCTGTCCGCCGGCGACTACCCGCGCCCACTGGGCCTGCCCGCGATCGCGCCGCACAACCTGCAGCTGTATGCCGTGCTGCGCCAGGCCCATGGTTGGGCAGGCTACTTGCTGTTCGCCACCGTATTGGTGCATGTCGGTGCGGCGCTGATGCATGCCTGGGTGCGCCGCGACGGCGTGTTGCGTAGCATGTGGCCTGGCCCCCTGCGCCGCAATCAATGACCTGAGGCAGCCCAGGGCGGTCGACCTCCATCAATGACCGGCTGTCACCGGCCCTACTGCCCTGGAAACCCCATGACCCTCGCAAAGGATCCTGCAACGCTCAGCCCAGCCAGCACCCTCGATCTACGCCCGCTGCTGCTGGCCAACATGGCCTGTACGATGTCGATGATGGCCTTCGTCGCCTTGATCGGCCCGATCGCCCGCCAGTTGGGCATGGCCACCTGGCAAGCCGGCGCCGCCATTACCGTGGCCGGCGTGGTCTGGGTATTGCTGGCCCGCCCTTGGGGCCGCGCAGCTGACCGCCTTGGCCGTCGGCGCGTATTGCTGCTGGGTAGCGCGGGTTTCACCCTGGCCTACTGGCTGTTGTGCCTGTTTGTCGAAGGTGCACTGCGCTGGATGCCAGGTGCAACAATGGCCTTCATCGGCCTGATGGTCGCCCGCGGTTGCATCGGTGCCTTCTATGCCGCCATTCCGGTCGGCTGCAACGCCCTGATCGCCGACCATGTCGGGCCGCAGCAGCGGGCACGGGCCATGGCTTCGCTGGGGGCGGCCAACGCCGTGGGCCTGGTGGTCGGCCCAGCCCTGGCAGCCCTGCTGGCGCGGCATAGCCTGAGCCTGCCGTTTCTGGTCATGTCGCTACTCCCTGCCAGTGCCTTCGTGGTGCTGCTGTTGGCCCTGAAGCCACAGGCGCTTGCACACAGCCACGCACCCACCCCGGTCAGGCTCAACGACCCCCGCCTGCGCCGGCCGTTGCTGGTGGCATTCAGCGCCATGCTGAGTGTGACCGTGTCGCAGATCACCGTCGGCTTCTTCGCCCTTGACCGCCTGCACCTGGGGCCAGCCCAGGCCGCCCAGGCTGCCGGCATTGCCCTTACCACCGTGGGTGTGGCGCTGATGCTGGCCCAGGTCCTGCTGCGCCAGCTGCAGTGGCCACCGCTGAAGATGATCCGGGTCGGTGCCACGGTTTCGGCGCTGGGCTTTGCCAGCGGCGCGCTGGCGACCACGGCCCCTTGGCTATGGGCCTGCTACTTTGTGGCGGCGGCGGGCATGGGTTTTGTATTCCCGGCGTTTTCGGCCCTGGCCGCCAATGCCATGCAGGCCGGCGAGCAAGGCGCCACGGCCGGCTCCATAGGTGCAGCCCAGGGTATGGGCGCGGTCATCGGCCCGCTGGCCGGGACCTTGGTCTATGCCGTGGACCCGCGCTTGCCATTCCTGGCCGTGGCAACGCTGTTGTTGCTGGTCGGGCTGTGGCCAATCCCGCGTGAACAAAGGCGTTGAGAAGCACAGCGCGCAACGCGGCAGAGTATGTTTTAATGCGCATCGCTCGTTATTTTAAACACCTCTGATTACAAGGCGGCTATGGACACGGGGACGCGACTCAAACTGGTGCGGGAACGCAACAACCTCTCCCAACGGGAATTGGCCCGCCGTAGCGGGCTGACCAACTCGACGATCTCGCAGATCGAACAGAACCGCGTGAGCCCTTCGGTCAGCTCCTTGAAAAAGCTCCTCGAAGGCATTCCCATGAGCCTGGCGGAGTTTTTCAGCTTCGACGAGCCGGTACGTGAAGAGCGCTATGTGTTCCGCGGCGGCGAACAGCCAGACCTGGGCCGTAACGGCCTGCGTATGCTATTGGTCGGTGCCAGTGTCGAAGGCCGGCAGATGCGCATGTTGCGTGAGCTGTACGCGCCGGGCGCAGACTCCGGCGAACCGATCGTGCATGCCGAAGGCGAAGAATGCGGGCTGGTCACGCGGGGGACTGTGGAGCTGTGGGTCGACGGCCAGGTCAGCGTGCTCAACTCGGGTGATGGCTACTACATCCCCACCACCCTGCCGCACAGCTTCAAGAACATCGGCCCGGACGAGGCCGAGATCATCAGCGCCAATACCCCGGCGAACTTCTGACGGCATGAACAGCCGGGTGGTCTATCAACGCCTGCGTGACGCAGCGCTCGGTATCCATACCCTGTCGATAGCCCAGCGCCATGACCACGCCCTGGTGGACGTGATCATCGACGGCTGGCAACTGACCCTCGCGCTGGACAGCGAGGGCCTTGCCCAGTGCATCCACTGCACGGCCCCGTGCGGGGCGCAGGCGGGGCTCGATGCCTGGCAACGGTATGGCAGCAACCCCTGCGATCTGCTCAGCCAGTGGGAACGCACTCAGCTGGAAAGGCTGCTCGCCCCCTGCTGCAGCGCTGCCTCGACGAAGTCCAGGCGGTCCTGACCGAAGAACATGTCTTCGCCGACAAAGCACGTCGGCGCACCAAATACCCCCCGCTGCACCGCAACCTCGGTCGCCTGCCGCAGTGCTGCCTTGATTTCGTCATCTGCTGCCAGTGCGTGAAACGCGTGTGGGTCAAAGCCGCCTTCAGCCAGGGTGGCGTCCAGTACCGCCACATCGCTCAGGGTGCGCTGCTGGGCAAACAAACCCTTGAACAACACCGCCAGCAGCCCCTCGAAACGCTCCGGCGCGCGTAATTGCGTACCCATGACGCCTCGCATCAAGTGCAGCGTATTGACCGGAAAACCCGGCGGCAGCCCAAACAGCACCCCGTAGCGGGCGGCAAAGCGCGCCAGGTCGGTGAACATATAGCGCCCTTTGGCGGGGATCATCGCTGGCGAAGCGTTGCCCGTGGCCTGGAATACGCCGCCCAGGAGCATTGGCCGGTAGTGCAGCGTTGCGCCGTGGCGGGCGCATAGCGCCGGCAGCTGGGTCCAGGCCAGGTAACTGGCTGGGCTACCCAGGTCAAAGTAGAAATCGACGTGCTTGTGCATGGTCATGTCCTTGCAGGGAAAAGGGTTTACCAGCCTTCCATCCAGGGCCGCAGGTCCAGCTCGAAGGTCCAGGCGTCGCGGGGCTGGGCGTGCAGGAACCAATAGCTGTCGGCGATGTGTGCAGGGTTCAGGATGCCACCCTCACCCTTGAGGGCGTAGCGCTCGGGGAAGCTGTCGCGAATGAAGGCAGTGTCGATGGCCCCGTCCACCACCACATGGGCGACATGAATATTGCGCGGCCCCAACTCGCGGGCCATGCTCTGGGCCAATGCACGCAAGCCATGCTTGGCGCCGGCGAAGGCGGCAAAACCGGCCGCACCACGGGTTGCGGCGGTGGCGCCAGTGAACAGCAGCGTGCCGCGCTCGCGCCGGACCATGCGCCGCGCTACCGCCTGGGCAGTCAGAAAGCCGGCGAAGCAAGCCATTTCCCAGATCTTGAAATACTTGCGTGGGGTTTCGTCCAGAATGCTGCATGGCACATTGGCGCCGATATTGAACACAAAGGCTTCGATCGGGCCGATATCGCGCTCGATGGTTTCGACCAGTTCCGCCACGTCGTCTTCCTTGCGCGCATCGGAGCCGAACCCGTAGGCCTGGCCACCGGCAGCGCGTATTTCTTCCAGCAACGGCTGCAGCTTGTCAGCCTGGCGCCGGGTGACACAGGCGATATAGCCCTCGCGGGCAAAACGCTTGGCAATCTCGCCGCCGGTGGCATCCCCCGCACCAATCACCAGCACGACCTTTTGTTGTTCCGACATGGCTGCACCCATTGATGAATGATCGTTTAGTAAACGAACGCTATGCTACTATGCCGGCTTTCGTCAAGCCGTCTTGCAGAGGCACGCCCATGCGCTACCCAAACGAACACAAGCAGCAAACCCGTGAACGCTTGCTCGCCAGCAGCGGTGCGCTGGCCAAGCGCGGGGGCTTTGCCAGCACGGGCGTTGCCGGCTTGATGAAAGCCATTGGCCTGACCGGGGGGGCGTTCTACAACCACTTTCCGTCCAAGGATGACCTGTTCACCGAGGTGGTCCGGCAGGAACTCTGCAACAGCCCACTCGCCCGGCTGGCCAACCAAGGTGCCAGCCGCGAGCGCCTGGCCCGCTGCCTGCAGCAATACCTTAGCCTGGCGCACCTGCACAACGCCGAGCAGGGTTGCCCGTTGCCGCCGCTAGGGGTGGAGATAGCCCGCGCTGACACGCCTGTGCGGGAAGTGGCCGAGCACTGGTTAGTGCAGCTGCACCAGGCCTGGAGCGCCACCCTGGAGGATGAGCAGTTGGCCTGGGTATTGATCAGTCAGTGCGTGGGCGCGCTGCTGGTTGGCCGCATGCTGGTCAGCGAAAGCGTGCAAGGCCAGGTGCTTGGCGCCAGCCGCGCGTTTGTCGAACGCGCGCTGGAGGGCGACTGATCACGAGTTGGCTGGGGGTTGGCGGGGGCCCGCCGCAGCACGTTCAGCGCCTGCCAGAGCCTCTGGCAAACCTTGCTCACGGCTGGCATAACGCTGCGCCAGCACCGCGCACACCATCAACTGGATCTGGTGGAACAGCATCAGCGGCAGGATCATCGCGCCAATGCCACTGCCCACGAACAGCACCTGCGCCATGGGTACACCGGTGGCCAGGCTTTTCTTCGAGCCGGCGAACAGGATGGTGATACGGTCCTCGAGGTCGAAGCCCAGCGCCTTGCCCAACAAGCGGGTAGCGAACAACACCACCGCCAGCAGAATGCCGCATACCGCGAACAACCCCGCCAGGTGCTGCGACGAAACCGTGTGCCACAGGCCGGTCACCACTGCCTCGCTGAAGGCGGTATACACCACCAGCAGAATCGACCCCTGGTCGACCACCTTGAGCCAGCGGGCATTGCGCTTTACCCAGGCGCCAATCCAGCGCCGCGCGATCTGCCCGGCCACGAATGGCACCAGCAGTTGCAAGGTGATCTTGAGGACCGCATCCAGGCCGGAGCCAGTATCGCCACTGGCGCCCAGCAACATCACCACCAGCAATGGGGTGAGGAAGATACCCAGCAGGCTGGACGCCGCCGCACTGCAGATGGCCGCCGGCACATTGCCGCGGGCCAGCGAAGTGAAGGCGATGGCCGACTGCACGGTTGCGGGCAAGGCGCACAGGTACAGCACACCCAGGTACAGCTCAGTGCCTACAAGTGGCACGAACAGCGGCTTGAACGCCAACCCCAGCAGCGGGAACAGCACGAACGTGCAGGAGAACACCAGCAGGTGCAGGCGCCAATGCCCGGCGCCTGCGATGATCGCCTCACGCGACAGCTTGGCACCGTGCAGGAAGAACAGCAGGCCGATGGCGAGGTTGGTCAGCCAGCCGAAGTACACCGCGCCGTCGCCCGAACAAGGCAATACGGTGGCAATGCAGACCACCCCGAGCAAGGCCAGGGTGAAATTGTCGAACAGCATGCGCAAATACTTCATCACGGCTCCCGTCTTGTCATTGTGCAAGGGCAGACGATAAGGTTTCCGGCTTTTCAGCGCTAACGCCGGAACCCCCTGGGGTATCGCTCAACGGACACCATGCACACAAGGAATCGCTCATGCCGCGCTTGCGCAAGGCTTTGATTGCCACCACCATCACGCTTGCCTTGGGCCATACCACCGCCCAGGCTCACGACCCGTTGCAGGCCAAGGTCGACCAGGTCGTCCGCCCGCTGATGCAGGAGCAAGGCATCAGCGGCATGGCGGTGGCCATTTATGCCCACGGCCATGCGCACTATTTCAGTTACGGCGTGGCCAGCAAGGCCGACAACGTGCCGGTAAGCCGCGACACGCTGTTCGAAATCGGCTCGTTGAGCAAGACCTATACCGCCACCTTGGCCGCGCTGGCCAGCGCGCAGGGCAAGCTGGACCTGTCGGCGCCGGCCAAGCGTTACCACCCGGCGTTGGCAGGCGCCCCTATTGGCGAGGCGTCCGTTCGCGACCTCGGTGCCTACAGCGCGGACTGCCTGCCGCTGCAGTTCCCGGATGACGTCCAGACGCCGCAGCAGGTCGTCGATTTCTTCCGGCACTGGCAACCACGCGCCAAACCCGGCACCCAGCGCTGCTACTCCAACCCTAGCCTGGGCCTGTTCGGCGACCTGGCCGCCCGCGCACAACAGCAATCGTTTTCGACACTGATGAGCGAAGGGCTGTTGGCACCGATGGGCCTGCGCGCCACCTATCTGCAGGTGCCCGCCAGCGCCCAGGGCCTGTACGCACAAGGTTACGATGCCGCCGACAAGCCGGTACGCGTCGGCCCCGGCCCCTATGCCGACGAAGCCTACGGGATCAAGACCAGCGCCCGCGACCTGCTGCGCTACGTGCGCCTGCACCTGCAACCTCAGGGCCTGCCACCGGCGCTGCAGCAAGCCTTGAGCATTACCCGCCAAGGCTACTTTCAGGTCGGCGCCATGACCCAGGGCCTGGGTTGGGAGCGCTACCCCTCCCCGGTCGCACTGGACACGCTGGTCGATGGCAACAGCCCAAGGCTGATCCGTGAACCACAGCCAGTCACGCGCTTGCAGCCAGCCCAGCCGGCGCTGCCTGCGGCCTGGTACAACAAGACCGGCTCCACCAATGGCTTTGGTGCCTACGCTGCGTTCGTGCCCGCCGAACAGCTGGCGGTGGTGTTGCTGGCCAACCGCAATTACCCCAATGAGGCCCGGGTCCGTGCCGCCTTTGCGATCCTTTCCGGCCTGTAGAAAGGCCGCGGATTGTCGAACAAATCGGCACTTTGTAGTGAAAAAAAATATTCACTACAAAATGGTTGACGCCGTTCATCGCCCTTGTGCATGATGAAGCCGTCCCCCTGATCGGGGGCGGTGGCAAGGGTATTCCAGACGGTCTGCGCGGTAACGCGGGCCGTTCGTGGAGCGGGAAACTGTCCAAAAGGCAGCGTGAGAAAGCCCCTGTTGCGATGCTGCTGTAGCAGCGTTGGTAGTGCGCTACACCGTGGTAGCGCCAACTGTGAAAATCACCTACGAATGGGTAATGGGGGCTTTATGATGAACTTGAACAACAATCCGACCATCGACCAATTGGCCCAGCTGTTCGCCGGCCGCAAAGACAGCCTCGACGACCACCTGCTGTGGGTCAGCCAAACCGGTGAAGTGCGCCTCGATCGCCTGCCACCGAATACCGTCGAAGCTGAATTTGAAGAGCACCTGCCCAGCATGCGTGCCCGCTTTAAGGTCTACCGTCGTGGCCAAGGCTACGTTGGCAAGAAGGCCGCCGCCGACACCGAGTTCGTTGGCCGTGTGCTGCAGACCCTGCAACAGGAATGGCCCGCTGCCCGTGAGCAGCAGGCAGTCAAGGTGATCGAACCGCTCAATTGAGGTTGCCACCGTTAGCAAAGCCCGGCCTGAACAGGCCGGGCTTTTTCATGCCTGGCGCCGCTGGCGGCGGGCGGGCGGCAACGGCAGTGCCCCTGTCGCCATGGCCCTGGCGCGGTCGACACCCCAAACCATGGCACGGGTCATGGTCTCGCCCGGCCGCGCGGGGTAGTACTCCTCCACCAGCGCCCGCCCATCCCCGGCATACAACCCCAGGAACAATTGCGTTGCGCCCAGGCGCGACAAGCGCACCTGCACGTCCAGTGTGGTGCCATCGCTGAGCGCTTCGTCGTGGCTGCGGCTGTGTAGTTGGGCGTCCGCCCAGTGCCAATAAGTCTCTTCCCTGACGCGCATGAGCATCCAGTCCTCCGTTGCTCGAATGTGGCGTCAGCAAAGCACAGGCTTGGCGATCCGGCGAGTGTTACCCAATCATTTCATGAGGCGGGTCAACGAATGGCCATAAAAAGTCCGCCGTCGGGCAGCGCGGGGTTACTTCTTCAGCGGCACCCGTGGCATGAAGCGGCCCTTTTTGCTGCGCTGCAGATGGGCAGGCTGAAGCTGCTCGGAATCATCCAGGGTCATGTGGGCGAACCCAAGCCGGAATGCCGCCTGGCCGCAACGCACCTGGCTGTTGATCGGAAACGCATCGTTAAGGTCTTCGAAAAAAGATTCGCTCATGCCCTGTCTCCCTCAGCGGCAACGCGCCGGCAACCAGAAAAGTTGCCAAGTGACGCGGCCTGTAAAAGTGAGACTAGTCGGTCATTTACAGACCAGCCGGGCAAACCCCAGGCAGCCGACCAGTGGCAAACCGGCCTTCAGCGCAGGCGCACTGCGGTGCCGGTGACAAACACGACGACCATGCCGCCTTGTACCGAAGGCATGCTGATCTCGTAATCCACACCGACTACCGCGTCGGCTCGCAACTGCTGGGCGCGCGCCTTCAGCTCTTCGGTGGCCTGCTCGCGGGCCTCGCGCAGTGCGCTTTCCAGGGTCTGCGAGCGACCACCCAGCACGTCGCGAACACGGGTAAAAAAATCGCGGACGAAATTGATGCCCTGGACCGATTCGGCGCTGACCACGCCGAGGTATTCGGCAATCGGGCGGCCTTCAAGTTGACTGGTAGTGGAAATGATCATGCAAACGCTCCGTTGGCCTGGTCTCGAACAATGAGGCCGAGTCTAACAGAGCCGCACCTGAGCAACCGGCAATGGGGCCTTACCACCCGGTCAACGCTTCAGCCGTCACCCCCACCCCACTACCCTCCTGTCAGGCGCTGGCCGCACGCAAGCGCTGGCCGATCCGCGCGCCGAATACGTTCACCAGCAGCCCGGCCATCACCAACACGGCGCCCCAGCCCTGAATTGCGGTCAGCCGTTCGCCCAGCAGCAATGCCGACGAACTCAAGCCGATCACCGGCACCAGCAGCGAAAAAGGCGCGACCTTACCGGCCGGGTGGCGGGACAACAGCTTGCTCCACAGGCTGTAGCCGATCATGGTGGCGACAAAAGCCAGGTATGCCAGCGCCAGCACCGAGCTGAGGCTGATGTTGGCAAGCGCATGGCCAATACGCTCTGGGCCTTCCAGCCACCAGGACAACGCCAGGAACGGCAACGGCGGGATCAACCCACCCCAGATCACCAGCGCCACCAGGTCAACCGAGCCAAAGCGCCGGGTAATGATGTTGCCCAGCCCCCACATGGCCCCGCCACACAATGTCAGCAGCAGCGCCACCATCGGCACGTGGCCACCGTCTTCGCTGCCGATCAGGGCCAGGCCACTGGCCGCCACCAGTAGCCCCAGCACACTGGCCAGGCGCAGCCGTTCACCGAGGAACAGCGCGGCGAAGCCGAGCGTGAAGAATGCCTGCGATTGCAGAATCAGCGAAGCCAGCCCTGGTGGCATGCCGCTGTACATGGCCTGGAAGAGAAAGGCGAACTGGCCCAGAGAAATGGTTGCGCCGTAGGCGATGAGCCAGCGCCAGGGCAATTTGGGGCGCCTGACCAGCAACACCGCGGGAAACGCCACCAGCAAAAAGCGCAGTGCCCCCAACAGCATCGGCGGCAAGCCGTCGAGGCCAACCTTGATGACTACAAAGTTGACTCCCCAGGCAACAATCACCACCAGGGCGATGAGCAGGTCCTTGAGCGGCACGGCAGCTTCCTTCTTCAGGCGTTCTAGACATATTTCGTTACAGCATAAGGCTATAACTCTGAAGAGGACCAGCACAGTTGTGGCCTAGGGTGGCGCAACAGTCCGACTGTTGCGTCAACCTGTAACGTTGATGCATAACGCAGAAAACCCGCGAACACTGCGTATTCGCGGGTTTCCAGTGCCCTTGAGCAGGGCACGATCAGCAGCGCGGACTTGCCGGCACCTGAGCCTTGCAAGCCTTATCGCTGTGCATCAAGCCGCTGCAAACAGCTCATTGGCGATCTGCGCCTGTGCGGCGTCAAGCGCCTGTGTACGCTGCTCCGGGCCGTAGGCCAAGCCGTGAGCGCGGACGATTTCCAGGTCGGTGACACCAATGAAGCCCAGGAACACCTTGAGGAAGTCTTCATGCCCAGCACCCGTTGGCTGGCCAGCGTGCAGGCCACCCGCGGTGGAAACCAGCACTACCTTCTTGTTACCGCAAAGCCCCTCGGGGCCCGCCTCGGTGTAGCGGAAGGTCTTGCCGGCCACGGCAACGCGGTCGATCCAGGCCTTGAGCTGGGTCGGCACGCTGAAGTTGTACATCGGCGCGCCTATCACCACGGCGTCGGCGGCCAGGAATTCCTCCAGGGTCTCGGCACTGAGCTTGGCCTCGAATGCCTGGGCGGCGTCGCGTACGTCTTCCGGGGTGCCAGCGGCTACCAGCGTGGCAGCAGAGAAGTGTGCAATGGCATCGGCAGCCAGGTCGCGGTACACCACTTCAACGCTCGGGTCTGCGGCTTTCCAGGCTTCGACCACCTCGCGGCTCAACTGGCGGGATGCGGAATTGTCACCCAGGATGCTCGAATCGATGTGCAACAGTTTCATGGGACTCTCCTGTGAATGAAGACCGCATCACTTGGCGATCACGATGGGTAGAATCCTACCGGAGTGATTAATGACTGATAAGCCGCAGAAAATGCGTTAGTTTGTCTCATAAGTGGAACAATGAGACCTGTTCATGCAAGACCTCAATGACCTTTTCTATTTCGCCCGCGTAGTGGAAGCCGGCGGTTTTGCTGCAGCGGGGCGCCAGCTGGGCATTCCCAAGTCACGCTTGTCCCGGCGCATCGCCGAGCTCGAAGAGCGCCTGGGCACCCGCCTGCTGCAGCGCACCACCCGGCAGTTGAAACTCACCGCAGTGGGCGAGCGCTACCTGCATCACTGCCAGGCCATGCTGCTGGAGGCTGAAGCCGCCGATGAAACGGTGGCCAGCATGAGCAGCGAACCACGCGGGCGCTTGCGTGTGTCCTGCCCCGTGGCGCTGGCCCACGCGTTTCTGCCGCAGGTGATCAGCCGCTTTCTCGAGCAGTACCCGCTGGTGCAGTTGGACATGGTACTGCTCAACCGCCGGGTGGACCTGATTTCCGAAGGTATCGACGTTGCCCTGCGCGTGCGCGACCTGGGCGATGAAGACCCGGCCTTGGTCACCCGCCGCCTGCGCCAGGCGCAAATGCAGCTGGTTGCCGCCCCAGGCTTCGCCGACCACATCCGCGACCCTGCCGAACTGGCGACGTTGCCGGTACTGGGCGCCGCCGAGGCAGACCGGCTGGTGCACTTTCGCCTGCTGGGCCCCAACGGCAAGCAACAGGACCTGGCCCTGGAGCCACGCCTGGCGATCGACGATTTCGTAGTACGTAATGCCGCTGTACGGGCTGGCCTGGGCTTTACTGCATTACCCAGCATGTTTTGCGAGGCGGAGCTGGAACGCGGCGAGCTGGTACGCCTGCTGCCTGAATGGTCGCTGCCAGGTGGCTACCTGCAGGCGGTGTACCCGCACCGGCGCGGCCTGTTGCCGGCTGTACGGGTGTGGATCGACCACCTGGCGGCATCGTTCGAGGCGTGTGGGGAGCGATACGTATGAACGCGAACATGAGCGAAGCCGAAGTAGCGGCATTCTGCCTGGAGCTGCCGGGTGCCCAGGAAGACTACAAGTGGGGCGGTATCCGGGTGTTCTCGGTGGCCGGCAACAAGATGTTCGCGGTACTCGACCTGGCCGGCGCAGGGCTGTCGTTCAAGGTGGCCGACGATTTGTTTCTCGGCTATTGCGACCGCCCTGGAGTGCGACCTGCGCCTTACCTGGCACGGGCACGCTGGATCAGCATGGCGCCGCCCTACCCCATGGGCCGGGACGAATTGCGTGACTTGCTGCAGCGTTCGCACCAGCTGGTGGTGCGACGGTTGCCGAAGCGGTTACAGGTGGGTTTGCTGCTGTAATACCGCCTGCCCCCCGCTTCGGTGCCGCACTTCACCCTAAAGGCAGAAAGCGCCCATCGAAAAACAGCCAGTCGGCCCAGAACACCTGGTGCAACAGCACAATCGCCCAGAACAGCAGCTGGTACGAAAACTTGCGTGTCTTATGCCGGAACAGCTGCTGCGCCAGCAACGCACCCGGCCAGCCACCCAGCAGCTCGCTGGCATGCAGCACTTTCTCGGGCGTGCGCCAGGCCTGCTGACGTGCCTGGTGTTTGTCCTGCCAGTACAGCATGACGCTGACCAGGCTCATCGCCGGGTACAGCGCCAATGGCCACCAGGCCTGGTCGAGCCAGGCCATGCGAGCCGCGCCTAGCCCTGGCAGCACGCACAACACGGCCAGCACCAGCAGTTTCAGGCGCAGGTTGCGTACCCCGTCCAGCGGCGCGGCACGCCGCAGCTCAGCCATGAACCGAGGTCCAGTTGACCCAGCCGAACTGCCAGGTAGCCAGGATGAACAGGCCGAACACGATGCGATACCAGGCAAACGCGGCATAGCTGTGGTTGGCAATGAACTTGAGCAGCGCACGCACGGCGATCATGGCGAAAATGAACGACGTGACGAAACCGATGGCGAACACCGGCAAGTCTTCCGGCTGGAACAGGTGGCGGTACTTGTAGCCCGAATACACGGCCGCGCCGACCATGGTCGGCATGGCGAGAAAGAACGAGAACTCGGTGGCCGCTTTGCGCGACAGACCGAACAGCAGCCCGCCGATGATGGTCGAGCCCGAACGCGATGTGCCGGGGATCATCGCCAGGCACTGCACGAAGCCTATTTTCAGCGCATGGCTCCAACGCATGTCGTCGACATGGTCAACTTCTACCCGATGCGTGCGCCGCTCGGCCCACAACATGATCACCCCACCCACCACCAGCGCTGCCGCCACGGTGACCGGGTTGAACAGGTACTCGTGGATCAGGTCGGCGAACAGTACGCCCAGTACAACCGCAGGCAGGAATGCCAACAACAGGTTACCGGTAAAGCGCCGTGCCTTGGGTTGGCTGCGCAAGCCGAAAACCACTTCGCAGATCCTGCTGCGAAACTCCCACATCACGGCCAGGATCGCAGCCAGCTGGATGATGATGTTGAAAGCCATGGCCCGTTCACCGCCAAAACCGATCACGTCGGCGACGATGATCTGGTGGCCGGTACTGGAAATCGGCAGGAACTCCGTCAGCCCCTCTACTACGCCCAAGATGATTGCCTGGAAGGCAGTCCAAAAATCCATCATTCCCCCGGTGGAGCGCTGCTCGCAGCAGGCTCCTTGTTCTTGATCTATTGACGATTGCCGCACGCGGACCGGCTTTTTACAGCGACTGTTGGGACCAGCGCCAGTGGAAAAGTTCACGGCGGCTAAAGGTTTCATCTTGCGCGGCCGAAATCCTGTCAGAGCACCTTTGCAAATCCGTTACGCAACCTTCTGCAGACTGTGACAAAGATAGCACTTAGCCATTAGTCGAGTGGGGCATGGCTGCAAACCGTGCTTGGATGCAGCTGAATAAAAAGAACAATGGGGGAGCGGCTGGATGAACACTTTGAGATCAATGTCGATCAGCCAACGCCTGTGGCTGATCCTGGTGGTGGCGGTGGCCATGCTGGTGGTGCTGGGGCTGCTGATGCTGCGCCAGATCCACGGCGACCTGTACCAGGCCAAGGCCGAAAAGACCCGCCATGTGGTGGAAACCGCTGCAGGGGTACTGGCCTATTACCAAGGGCTGGAGGCAGCCGGCACGCTAAGCCGTGAAGCCGCCCAGCAGCAAGCGCTGCAAGTTGTCCGGGGGCTGCGCTACGACCACGACGATTATTTCTGGATCAACGACCTGGGGCCGAAGATGATCATGCATCCGACCAACCCCAAGCTCGACGGCCAGGACCTGTCAGCCATCCGCGACCCCGACGGCTTTGCCGTGTTCAATGAGATGGTCGCCCTGGCGCGCCAGCACGACGCGGGCCCGGTCAACTACCGCTGGCCCAAGCCCGGGGCGAGCGAGCCGGTGGCCAAGACCTCCTACATACAACTGTTCAAGCCATGGGGCTGGATCATCGGGTCGGGCGTGTACGTCGATGACGTGCAGGCCGAATTCGCCCGCCAGTTGCGCGATGCCTCGCTGGTTGGCCTGGGCATTGCCCTGCTGATGGCGCTGGTGGTGATGCTGATCGCCCGCAGCATTGCCCGCCCCCTTCAGGAAGCGGTGCAGGCCATGGGCAACATCGCCAGTGGTGAAAGTGACCTGACCCGGCGCCTGGACACCCATGGTCGCGACGAAATCACCCGCCTTGGTGAACACTTCAACCGCTTCAATGGCAAGCTGCAGGGCGTGGTCGGCCAATTGCAAGGGGCCGCCCATGCGCTGGCCCAGTCGGCCGGGCACGTGGGTGACAATGCCGGGGCCGCCGAGCAGCGCAGTGCCCAGCAGTCGTTGCAGATGGACCAGGTGGCTACCGCCGTGAACGAAGTGACCTACGCCGTGCAGGACGTGGCCAAGACGGCCGAGCAGGCTGCCGGGGAAATGCACAGCGCCCAACTGCAGGTCACGCAGGGCCAGCAAGCCATCCACGGCAGCCTGGCGCAGATCGACCGGCTGTCCCTGACCATCGACCAGGCTGTGCAAGTGATCCGCGACCTGGCCGCGCACAGCACGCGCATCGGCGGCGTGCTCGACGTGATCCGTTCGATTGCCGAGCAAACCAACCTGCTGGCGCTGAACGCCGCCATCGAGGCGGCCCGGGCCGGGGAGCAAGGCCGCGGCTTTGCCGTGGTCGCCGACGAGGTGCGCCTGCTGGCACAGCGCACCGCGCAGTCCACGGCCGAGATCCATACCATGATCGAGCACCTGCAAAGCCAGTCGGACGCCGCTGTGCGGGCAATCGACACCAGCAGCGAGGCCTCGCGCCAGACCGTCGAACAGGCCCGCGAGGCCGGCGCCAGCCTGGACGCCATCAACCAGGCGCTGAACAACCTCACCGCCTTGAATGCGTCCATTGCCAGTGCCACCCTGCAGCAGGCGCATGTGGTCGAAGAGATCAACCGCAACGTACTGGACACTGCCGGGCTGTCCCAGCAAACCGCCGATGCGGCGCGCCAGTCCAGCGATGCGGGGGTGGCCTTGGGCCAGTTGAGCGAAGAACTGGAGCAGTTACTGCGCCAGTTCCGCGTGTAGTACGGGCTGCCGGCGGGCGCGGCTACACCTTCGCCCGCCGAACAGCTACAATCGCGCCCCTTCCCCGCAGCCTCCAAGGATCGCCGATGTCCGGCCTTGAACTCATCGCCGCCGTCCTCGGCGTCATCGCTGTCTGGCTCACGGTCAAGCAGAACGCCTGGTGCTGGCCGATCGGCCTGGTCATGGTGCTTATCTATGGCTGGCTGTTCTATGAGGTGAAGCTGTATTCGGGCATGTTGCTGCAACTGGCCTACGCCCTCCTGCAACTGTACGGCTGGTGGCAATGGCAACGCCCCGACCGCGCTGAAGACGCCCGCCAGGTCTCGCGCTTGCAAGGCCCGGCGCTATTTGCCGGCCTGGCCGTCGGGGTGCTGCTGAGTGCCGCCCTGGGCGCGGCCATGGCCCACTGGACCGACGCCGCCATGCCGTGGCTGGACGCAACCCTGACCGGCTTCAGCTTGGTGGCACAACTGTGGATGGCGCAGAAGCGCCTGCAATGCTGGGCCCTCTGGGTGGTGGTCGACACCCTGTATGTCGGCCTGTACCTGCACCAGCAGCTGTATTTCACGGCAGGCTTGTTCGCCGTTTTGACCCTCATAGCCGTACGCGGCTGGCTGGAATGGCGGCGAGACCCGGCATTGGTGCAGCCATGAGCACGGTGCAGGCGACGAAAGTACTGGTGCTGTGCGGCCCCGAGTCCAGCGGCAAAAGCTGGCTCAGCGGGGTGATCCAGGCGCATTTTGGCGGTTTGGTGGTGGCCGAATACGTGCGTCACTTCATCGAGCAGGAGCGCCGCGATACCTGCTACGCCGATATCCCCAGCATTGCCCGTGGCCAACTGGCATGGGAAGACCAGGCCCGCGAGCAGGCGCCCCCCTTGCTGATCCTCGACACCCACCTGCTCAGCAACATGCTCTGGAGCCATGCCCTGTTCGGCGACTGCCCAGCCTGGCTGGAACAGGCCCTGCTCGCCCGGCATTACGACCTGCACCTTTTGCTAAGCCCACAAGGCGTGGAATGGGTCGCCGACGGCCAGCGCAGCCAGCCGGACGTGCGCGATCGGCAACGCTTTTTCGAAGACAGCCGGGCCTGGTTGCAGCAGCATGGCCAGCCCCACCAGATAATTGAAGGGAGTTGGCCACAGCGCCAGTTGTTGGCCCTGGAAGCGGTGGCTAGGCTCCTTGATAGCGATAAGCCAGCCTGCCGTGCCGAGTGTTAAGCCACTGACACAGCCCCCTGCGGTACAACCCCCGAAACCAGGCGGCTGCTCCCACTAGCAGGGTGAGTGTCAAGCGGGTGAAACACCGCTGCGAAATCTCCCTTCAAGCGACGCCACAGCAGGCCCGCCCGGCCATGCCGGTGTGCAACTGTTTCACGGCTGAAACACCACACCCCACCTACGTCTCAGCTGTCATCGCCAAGCGCCTGATTTTCATACCAATTCAAAAAGCGGCACACCTTCTGCTCTGTCCTTCGCATCGCTGATCAGGCCCAGTGTTCAAAGAAGGAAGTGCCGTCGTGAGGAAACCAGCCAACCACCTTTATCACGCCATGCTGATGGGCTGCGTACTGGGGTCACTGAGCCTGACGGCGCAGGCCGACAAGGGGATCATCACCATCACCCGTGACGTGCAGGTGCGCAACGCAACCGTGCCCCCCCTGCGGCCCGATCCCAATCCGACCACGGTCAACGCCAACCCCTCTGCCTATGTGCTCAAGCAGACCAACGAGCTGAGCGACGGCGACTTCGCCGCCATCAGCAGCGGCGCTGGCATCAGCAACATGATCACCCAGCAGACCAACAACCTGGGCGGCAACCTCGGCAACCAGAACCAGTTGCCCAACCTGGCCGGCGGCCGCGGTACCGGTGGTTCCGGTAACGGCATCGCCAACATGGTCAACTCCAGCGTGCAACGTGGCCTGGCGCCGCTGCAAATCCTGACCGGCGGGGGCAAGTGAGATGAAGTACATGCTGCTGATGCTGGCTGCGGTGTGCAGTGCGCCCGCCTTCGCCCAGTCCCCCGTTCCGGTCATCAACAACGCTGACATCGACAGTTCCGGCAGCCGCTACCAAGGCAACCTCAGCGTCAACCAGGCCGCCGGGGACCAGCAGCAGCAGGCCAATGCCCGCGCCATCGCCGTTGGCCCCGAGGCCAACGCCAGTACCCAGATCCGCCAACAGCTCAACACCCCCGCCGACCCGAGGATGGACGCCCGCGCGACCATTCAGGGCAACGCTTTCAGTAATGCCAGCGGCGCCCTGGGGGTGAACCAGAGCGCAGGCGCCAACACCCAGCAAGCCAATGCCATGCGCATCAGCATTGGCGCACAACCGCAAAGCATCGACGACAGCGTCCTCATGCAACAGAACGTGACGCTGCTCAACAACTCCGGAGCAACGGATATCCCAGCCGGCTATCGCCAGGTCACCACCAGTGACCAGGCCTTCACCGGTAGCCGTGGGGTGATCCAGTTGAACCAGAGTGCCGGGGTGGGAAACCGCATGGCCAACACCTTGAGCATCCGGGTCGCGGACTGACCCTTTCAGTTAAGAACGACACTTAACCTACTAGAGTACGGAGAATCACCATGAAACCCTCGATGGCAATCAAGCCTCTGGTTTTCGCAATTGCTGCGGTCATGGCTGTTGCTGTACAAGCTGGGCAAAACGACCGGCGCGGTGACTACCATAATGGCAACAACAATGGCCAGCACACGCCTCCTGCCACCAAGATCCCGGTGTATGCAACCGCCAATGCCTGGGACACTCAAACCAGTACCAACAACCGCATCACCAACCAAGGCACCATCAACGAAGCCGAGATGAGCGACTCGGGCACCGGCTCCAGCGGCAACGTCGGCATCAACGTCGCGGCCGGTAATGGCAACCAGCAGGACAACGCTGCAGCCATCGCCAACGCCGGCTCCGAATCGAGCCTGGACAACAGCTTCGTGTTCGGCATGGCCAACGCCACGGCCGACGTGGTGCAAACCAGCCGCAGCAACCGGGTAGACAACTACTCGACGCAATCGTCGGCGCTGATGAGCGGCTCGGCCAGCGGGGCTGAAGGCAACATCGGCATCAACGTGGCCGGTGGCGACCTCAACCAGCAGAAAAACACCATGGCCATCGCCAACACCGGCGCTCCATTGGGCAACGCCACGGCGACCGCCTCCGCCAACCAGTCCGGCCCAGGCCTGACGGTGAACAACAGCGCCGACCGCACCTACCGGGTAGACACGCTGACCTTCACCACTTCGGCCAGCGGCTCGAGCTCGCGTGATGGCACCTTCAACTCGAGCGACGACCGCAGCGCGTCGTCGAGCTTCAGCGTGGCCGGCTCGCAAAGCGCCAGCAACAGCGGCTCCAGCGGCTGGAACTCCAGTGGTTCGAGCAGCGCCAATGCCAGTGGCTCCAACAGTGCCAGCGCCAGCGGTTCCAACAGCTGGGGCATGAGCGGTTCGGCCAGCGGTTCCAACAGCTCGTCCAGCAGTGCCAGCCTGAACGCCAGCCTGGCTGCAGCAGCCGACGCGACCCGCACGGTCACCACCGACGACGGCCGCCGCGAACGCTCGCGCACCAGCAGCTTCGATGGTTCGCTGAACGCCTCGCTGAACGCCTCGATCGACAAGTCGCACGAAAGTGCCTATGACTCGTCCTTCGAGAAGGCATTCGACTCGAACTACGACAAGTCGCACCAGTCCTCCTACGACAAGTCGCGCGATTCTTCGTACACCAAGTCTCATGAGTCCTCGTACGAAAATGCTTCCGCCTCTGACTTCTCCAAGTCTGGCGAGCAATCGCATCAGTCCTCCAACGACGTCGCCAAGAGCTACAGCGAAAGCAGTGCTTACGACTTGAGCAATACCGTGTCCTTCCAAGTGCTGACCCCGACCGGCTGGGCCAACCCTGTTACCAACACTGCAACCCTTAGCGGTTCGGTCAACGGTGGCAGCGGTAACCTGGGCGTGAACGTGGCCGCCGGTGTAGGCAACCAGCAGAGCAACTCGCTGGCCATCTCCAACACCTCGTTCTAACGCTGCAATCAAGGCCCCCTTCGGGGGGCCTTTCTTCAACAGAACAAGAAGGCATCCGATCATGCGCATTATCGCCTTGGCGTTTTTACTGTGCCTGGCCAGCGTGAGCGAAGCTGCACAAATGCCGCTGGCGGTATTGCCGGGCGGCGCCGTGGTGTTCAAACCCCTGCAAAGCGTGCGCGAGCGCAAGTTCGCCGACCTGGTGCAACAGAAAACCGACTTCAGCTGCGGTGCTGCTGCCCTGGCGACCATCCTGCGCCAGGCCTACTGGCTGGATGTGGACGAACACCAGATCATCGAAGGCATGCTGGCCCACGCCGACCAGGACCTGGTGCGCACCCAGGGCTTTTCGATGCTCGACATGAAGCGCTACGTGGAAAGCCTGGGCATGCGTGCCCGCGGCTACCGTGTAGCGCCCGATACCCTGCACAGCGTGCGCATTCCGGTGGTGGTGTTGATGGATGTGCGTGGCTACAAGCACTTCGTGGTCATGCAGAAAGTCGACAAGGGCTGGGTGTATGTCGGTGACCCAGTGCTGGGCCACAGGCGCTACAAGGTAGACGACTTCCTCAAGGGCTGGAACGGCATCATCTTCGCCGTGATCGGCCAGGGTTATGACAAGAACAATGTCTTGCTCGACCCGCCTCTGCCGCTGACCGCCAAGGGTCGAGTGAACAACTTCACCCCGGTGCAGGACGCAGAGCTGCTGGACTTTGGCTTCATCAAAAGCGACTTCTTCTAACGATACGTCCAATGATAAGGAGCATGACGCTCCCGGGAGCCCGCCATGAACAACCCCTTCCTGCTGGCATTGGCCTGCCTGGCTGCCAGCCTGCCGGTTCATGCAGAAACGTTCAAACCCATCGAACTGAAGGACCAGGAACTGGCAACTTTGCGTGGTCGTTACGTGATGCCGGGGCGCATCGTGAGCTTCGGCATCGTCATGAGCAGCACCTGGCAAAATGCCAAAGGCGACGTGATTGGCGCCAGCAGCAGCCTGCAGGTGCAAGCGTCGACAATCAAGCCACAATTCTACGTGTCGACGATCAATGAAAAAGGCACCGGCAGCGCGGCTGGGGCGGCCGCTGCGTCCGGGACCGGCAGCGTGACCGGCGGTGCCGGGCTGGCCACCAGCGAGGGCGTCACCCAGGTAGTGCGCGCCGCCGGTGATAACAACGGCGCATACAACAACGTCGACATCAACGTCACCAAGGCCAACCAGGCACCGGTGGTGCAACAGCAGGGCCAGGCGCTGGCCGCAGGCCAGACGCTGAACGCAGAAAACGGCGCCGGTTCGCTGAGCGTATCGGCCAGCGGCGTGGGCGTGCAGCTGAACATCAACGCCAGCAACAACCAGGGCAGCAGCATGCAACGCCTGGCCCAGGGCGGCCTGATGCAGAACACCACGCTGCTGGGCAACGGCAACCTGGTCAGCAATGTCACCTCCCTCAACGTGGTCATGCGCGAGAGCATGCCGACAGCGGCTTCGCTCAATGGCAGCCTTGATCAGCTTAAAGGCCTTCGCACTTTCGGATACTGATCTACGCTCAGTCTCATCAAAAGTAGTTGGAAGGGACGGCAACTCCATGCACCGATCTTTTACGCTCAAGGCTTTTGTTTGTCTGACTACCCTGGCTCCGGCCACATTGCTGTATGCCGCTGCCGACCCGCAGGTCGAGGCACTGAAGCAGGAACTGACCGAACTCAAGCGCCGGTATGAGGCCCAGCAGCAAGCGTTGATGGTGCTGGAACAACGCGTGCGGCAGGTTGAAGAAGCCCCGGCGGCGGCCCCACCCAAACGCCTGGTCAAGTCGCCTGCCGAAGGCGTGAAGGGTGGCCAGACGGTAGCGTCCGGCGCCCCTGGCACCACCGGCAGTTCCTATGGCCAGGCCCTGGCTGCCGACTCGGAGCCGGCGCAGAGCGTGTCCAACCTGTATGACGAGGCCAGCGGCTTCTTCGGTGGCGGCAAGTTCAGCTTCGAGACCGGCCTGACCTATACCCACTACGACACCCGTGCACTGACCCTCAACGGGTTCCTGGCGCTGGACTCGATTTTCCTGGGCAGCATCAACCTCGACCGCATCAAGGCCGACAACTGGACCTTGGACATGACCGCGCGCTACAACCTGGCGCAACGTTGGCAGTTCGACATCAACGTGCCGGTGGTGTACCGCGAATCCACCTACTCGTCCGGCGGTGCCGGCGGCTCGGGCGCGGCCACCTCCGATGCCACCGTCACGCGTGACCCGGAAATCGGCGATATCAACGTTGGCGTGGCCTACAAGTTCCTCGACGAAGACGAAACCTGGCCGGATGCCGTGGCCACCCTGCGGGTCAAGGCCCCGACCGGCAAGGACCCCTATGGCATCAAGCTGCGCGAGGTGGACGGCAACAACAACCTGGCGGTACCGGACAGCCTGCCGACGGGCAACGGCGTGTGGTCGATCACCCCAGGCATCTCGCTGGTCAAGACCTTTGACCCGGCCGTGCTGTTCGGCAGCCTGTCCTACACCTACAACATGCAGGACTCGTTCAGCGACATCAGCCCGCAGGTCAACAGCAAGGTGCCGGGCGACGTCAAGCTTGGCGACTCCTGGCAAATCGGCGGGGGCATCGCGTTCGCGCTCAACGAAAAGATGAGCATGTCGTTCTCGGTGTCGGACCAGTTTGCCCGCAAGAGCAAGATCAAACCGGATGGCGGTGACTGGCAGTCGATTTCCAACAGTGACTACAACGCCGCCAACTTCAACATCGGCCTGACCTTCGCCGCCAGCAACAACCTCACCATCGTGCCCAACTTGTCCATTGGCCTGACCGACGACGCCCCGGACTTTTCCTTCAGCCTGAAATTCCCCTACTACTTCTGACCTATGCCATCAGCCGGGCCCGCGACTACGGGCCCGGCTTTTGGTAACCACCCTTGTAGCGCCCGCCTTCCCGCCCGCCCGCCTGTTATCATTCAGCACAGTTTCATGACGATTCAATGGCAAAAGGGAAGTTTTTGTGAAGAACCTGTCCGACCACCCACAGGCCCGGCTTGCCGCTCTGGCAGGCCTGCTGTTGGTGATCCCACTGGGTGCGCGCGCCATGCTGGGTTGGTCCAACCCACTGGGTTACCTGTCAGACCTCGCCCTTGGCAGCCTGCTGCTGTTACTGCTGCAGCGCCGCCCGTGGTGGCTGGCACTGCCGGTGTTGCTGGCCTGGGCGGCCCTGTGGGTCGCCTCGGCCGAACTGGTCAGCGCGGTGGGCCGCTTGCCCACCAGCGCCGACCTGGCCTACCTGGCCGACCCGCAGTTCATGGAAAACTCCACCGGCGGCGGCCTGGCCCATGCCTGGCTGCCCTGGCTGATGGGCGGCGGCCTGCTGGCCTGGCTGGTTCTCGCCTGGCGCTGCCGCGCGCAGCGCGGCCTGGCGCTGCCGCGCAAGGCCTGGGCCATCCCGGTCGTGCTGTTCGGCGCCCACTGGGGCAGCCAGCAACTGGCCCCTTCCGATGCCGACCAATGGCGGCAATACAACCTGGGCCATCAGTTGCTGTCTGCCGGGGTGGGCCAGGTACAGCGCCAGGCCGATGAGTGGCTGGGCACTTCCATGCCCTTCACCCCCCTGCCCAGCACCGGCCTGACGCAATCCGACCTGCACGGGCAACGCCTGCTGGACGGCCCGGGCCGTGCGCGCAATTTGCTGGTGATCACCCTCGAAGGCATCCCCGGCGCTTACCTGCGGCCCAACCGTCAGGCGTTGAACAGCCCCTTCGACGAAGAGCTCATGCCCAAGCTCAGCAGGTGGGCCGAGCGCGGCATGAATACCCCGGACTACGTACTGCACACCCACCAGACCATTCGTGGGCTGTACGCCATGCTGTGTGGCGACTATGACAAGCTGGCCAACGGCACCCCCAAGGGGGTTGAGCTGCTGACCCAGAACGAACGTAACCAGGCCTGCCTGCCGGCGCAGTTGCGCCAGGCCGGGTTCACCACCCATTACCTCCAAGGTGCGGGCCTGCGCTTCATGGCCAAGGACCGCATCATGCCGCATGTCGGTTTCGAGGCTGTACATGGCTTGGAGTGGTTTGCCAACAAGAACTACCTGGACTTCCCCTGGGGCAAGGACGACCGCGCGTTCTTCGAGGGCGCATTGAGCTACGTGGGCCATTTGCAGCAGCAGGACAAACCCTGGATGCTCACGTTGCTGACCGTCGGTACCCACCAGCCCTATTCCGCGCCGGCGGAGTACCTCGAACGGTTCGACACGCCGAAACAGGCGGCAGTGGCCTACCTGGACGACGCGGTTGCGGCGTTCCTCGACAGCCTCGAACGCCAGGGGGTACTCAAGGACACGCTGGTGGTGCTGACCTCCGACGAGTCGCATGGCATCGACGGCGTGCGCCTGGCGTCCTCCTGGGGCTTCAACCTGACCCTGGCCCCGGAGCAGGCCCAATTGCCACGGCTCAAGCAAGGGACTTATGGCCACATCGACCTTGCCGCTTCACTGCTCGACTACTTCTCGCTGCCGATCCCCATGGCCCTGGGCGGTCGCTCGCTGTACCGCGACTACGACACCGGCCGCGAAATGATCGCCTACACCAACGGCATGCTGCGCTACCACAACGGCCAAGGGGTGTTTACCGAGTGCGATTTTCAACAACGGTGCCGGCGTTACGCCAGTGAGGGCTTCATCGCCGGGCAGGCCCGCTACCTTGGCAGCGGCGATAACCTGCTCGGGCAGCAGATCGGTGCCCTGGCCGGCGTGCTCGACCAGTCGCTGCTGCAGACGCCGCTGAACCTGCGCTACCAGTTTGGCGGCCCTGCGCCGATCAGGCTGCGCAAGCACATTCAGGATGATTGGGCCGACAACCTGATCGGTGCCCAATACCTGGAAATGCCAGGGGGCTCGCGTACCCGGGTACGCATCAAGGTCCGGTCGCTGGACCCAAGGCACGTGGCCTATATCCAGCTCAAGGCCAAGCAACTGGAACAGGACGTACCGCTGGGTCTGCCTGCCGAGGTGCAAGTCACCACCGATCAGCCACTAGAGATGGACTTCCGCTTCGACAACCCGACCGATCGCAAGGCGTTTTCCTTCCACTTGCTGGGTTATGGCGGCGGCCAGGTGGAAGTCAGCGACTTCAGCGTGATAACCGCGCTGCCTGGCGATGAAGAGGCAGCCGAGGAACTGGGTGACGAGCCTATCGCCCATTCTGGCTGAACAGGCGACAGCTCTGCGGTGCGTGGCACCGCCTACGCCGGTGTGCGCGGCGGTTTAACCGCGCACACCCAGCATTCCGCGTTCGACAATGAAATCGATCACTGCCTGCAGCCCCTCACCTTTCTTCAGGTTGCTGAAGGTCCATGGGCGCTGTGGGCGCATGCGCTGGGTATCGCGCTCCATCACCTCCAGCGAAGCCCCCACATACGGTGCCAGGTCGGTCTTGTTGATCACCAGGAAGTCGGACTTGGTGATGCCCGGGCCACCCTTGCGCGGAATCTTCTCGCCCTCGGCTACGTCGATCACGTAGATGGTCAGGTCGGCCAGCTCCGGGCTGAATGTGGCGCTGAGGTTGTCACCGCCGCTTTCCACGAAAATGACTTCGAGGTTGCCGAACTTGCGCGCCAGCGCCTCGACCGCCGCCAGGTTCATGGAGGCGTCTTCGCGAATCGCCGTGTGCGGGCAGCCGCCGGTTTCCACCCCGACGATGCGCTCCGGCTCCAGCGCGCCGGCTTCGGTGAGGATGCGCTGGTCTTCCTTGGTGTAGATGTCGTTGGTGACCACGGCAATCTGGTAGTGATCGCGCATGGCTTTGCACAGGGCTTCGAGCAGTGCGGTCTTGCCGGAGCCGACCGGGCCGCCGACACCGACGCGCAGGGGTTGTTGATAGCTATGCATGCAGGCAGTCCTCAGGAACGGAACAAACGGGTGTATTGGGTTTCGTGACGCGATGAGGCAATGGCCAGCAACGGCAGGCCACCCCCGAGCTGGTCGTCACCCAGGGTCAGGGCCTGGTCGATGGCTGCGGGCAAATCGGTGGCCAGGTCACGCAGCAGGGTCTGGGCCGCCTGCTGGCCGAACGGCACCAACTTGACACCGGCCATGACCGCGCCCTCCAGCCAGGCAAAGCCATGCCCCAGGGCCAGTTGGCGCAAGGGGATGGCCCAGTGCACAGCCAACCAGGCCATGCCGCCCAACTGGGTCAGCTCGAGGCTGGTACGCCACGCCGGCGCCTGGCCCAGCTGCCAGCCGTCGAGTAGCCGTGCCAGGGCCGCCCCGCGCTGCTGTTCTTCCAGGCGCAACTCGGCGGTTTCACGGTTGGCCAGCAAAAAGCGGCTCCAATGAGCAAAGGCTTGCGCATCCTCGGCCTGGCAGGCCTGGTACAAGCGGGCGAGCACCGGCCAGTCCAGGCCGACCAGGGTGTCGTGCAACTGCTCACGCTGCCACGCAGTGAACCCGTGCACATCCCTTACCCAGCCCGCCTCCACGGCCCACTCCAGGCCCTGTGAATAGGTGAAGCCACCTACCGGCAGGCCTGGGCTGGCCAGTTGCAGCAGGCGCAGCAACGCCAGATCGCTGTTCATCAGCCGGCTAGTACCAGCGCGGCGCCGGCCAGCAGGCCACCGCCGAAAGCTTTTTGCAGGCCAGCATGGCGGCGCAGCAGGCAACCGACCGCAAAGCCGGCGGCCAGCAACAGCCCGCTGACCGTGACAAAGCCGGCGCTGAACTGCCAGAACGCGCTTGGCGTGGCCTCGACGCCATGCGCCCAGCCATGGAACAGCGCGAACACCGGCATCGCCAAGGCCAGCAGTTGTTGCCGGCCAGGCAGCAGCACGGCACCTGCGGCCACCAGCAGCGACACAGCGATCAGCGTTTCCATGCCCAGCACGTCCCCGAACAGATGCCCACATACCGCCCCGCCGAACATCGCGGCCAGGGTCGCCAGTGGCAAGGTCAGGTTGCGCCGGGTCAGCGCCGCCAGTACGCCGGTGCCCAGCAGCATCAGCAGGTGGTCGAGCCCGGTCAGCGGGTGCAGAAGGCCGTCATGCAAGGGGTTGCTGTCATGCCCGGGGTGGGCGAAAGCCGGCACGGCCAGCATCAGCAGAAACAGGGCGAAAGTCTTTTTCATCGGTTGCTCCAGGGCAGTTCAGGAATGGGCAGGCAAGCGCACGAACGGGTGATCGTGGCCGTGAGCGTGGCTGTGGCTGTGTGGCGCACTTTGGTAGGCACCCGCTTCGGGCTCGAACGGGGCCTGCTCGGCCTCGACAGTCAGGCCCAGGCCACGCAGCATCTCGTCCAGCACATGGTCGTGCTGGAAGCGCAACAGGCCGGGCTCGATCTGCAGCGGGACATGGCGGTTGCCCAGGTGGTAGGCCGCGCGCGCCAGCAGGTGCGGGTCGGCACAGCGCACGGTGGACACCGCCTCTGGCGCTGCCAGCACGCGGATCAGCTGGGTGCCCTCGGCATCGGCCAACAGCTCGCCGCCACGCAGCAGGTGGCCACGCTCCAGCATCAGGCCGGCTTCCCGACCATCGTCCAGCGTCACCCGCAGGCGGCTCTTGATGCGGCTGTCCACATCGAGGGTGACGGTACCCGTGACAGCACGTGCGCCGGGTTCGGTAATCCGCTGGGTCAAGACAATCATCGGTGCTCCTTCAGAACAGGAAATAGCGCTGGGCCAGCGGCAGTTCACTGGCCGGTTCGCAGACCAGCAGCTCGCCATCAGCACGCACCTGGTAGGTTTGCGCGTCGACCTCGATCAGCGGTTGCAGGGTGTTGTGGACCATGTCCGGCTTGCGCACCCGGCGGCACCCGTCCACCACGCCGATCAGGCTGCGCAGGTTCAATTGCTCGACCAGGCCACGGTCCATGGCGGCCTTGGGCAGGAAGGTCATGCGCGTGGCATGGCGGGCTGCGCCCAACGCGCCGAACATTGGGCGGTAATGCACCGGCTGGGGCGTAGGGATGGACCCGTTGATATCGCCCATGGGCGCGGTGACGATCATGCCGCCCTTCAGTACCAAGGCGGGCTTGACCGCGAAAAATGCCGGCGACCACAGCACCAGGTCTGCCAGCTTGCCCACTTCGACCGAGCCCACCTCGTGGCCGATGCCATGGGTGAGCGCCGGGTTGATGGTGTATTTGGCGATGTAGCGCTTGACCCGGAAGTTGTCGCTGTAGTGGGTATCCGGTGCCAGTGGGCCACGGCGCAGCTTCATCTGGTGCGCCACCTGCCAGGTGCGCAGCACCACCTCGCCCACCCGGCCCATGGCCTGGGAGTCGGACGAGGTCATGGCGAAAGCGCCCATGTCGTGGAGGATGTCTTCGGCAGCGATGGTTTCACGGCGGATGCGCGACTCGGCAAACGCCACGTCCTCGGCAATGCTTGGGTCCAGGTGGTGGCAGACCATGAGCATGTCCAGGTGCTCGTCCACCGTGTTGATGGTGTACGGCAGTGTCGGGTTGGTCGAGGACGGCAGCACGTTGGCCTGCCCGGCCGCACGGATGATGTCGGGGGCATGGCCGCCACCGGCACCTTCGGTGTGGAAGGTGTGGATGGTGCGGTCACCGATCGCCGCCAGCGTGTCTTCGATACAGCCGGATTCGTTGAGTGTGTCGGTATGGATCGCCACCTGGATATCCATTTCTTCGGCTACGCCCAGGCAACAGTCGATGGCCGCCGGTGTCGAGCCCCAGTCCTCGTGCAGCTTGAGCCCGACCGCCCCGGCAGCGATCTGCTCGCGCAACGCCTCAGGGCGCGAGGCGTTGCCCTTGCCCAGCAAACCGATGTTGATCGGCAGGCTGTCGGCAGCCTGCAGCATGCGCGCCAGGTACCACGGGCCCGGGGTGCAGGTGGTGGCGTTGGTTCCGGTAGCCGGGCCAGTGCCGCCACCGATGAAGGTGGTTACACCGCTGTTGAGCGCCTCGTCCACCTGCTGCGGGCAGATGAAATGGATGTGCGAGTCGACCCCCCCGGCAGTGACGATCTTGCCCTCGGCGGCGATCACTTCGGTGCCTGGCCCTACGGGTATGTTGACGCCTGGTTGCACGTCGGGGTTGCCGGCCTTGCCGATCACGGCAATACGCCCGTGCTTGATGCCGATATCGGCCTTGACGATACCCCAGTGGTCGATGATCAACGCGTTGGTCAACACCAGGTCCATGGCCTCGGCGGCCAGCATCTGGCCCTGCCCCATGCCATCGCGGATGACCTTGCCGCCGCCGAACTTCACTTCTTCGCCGTAAACGGTGTAGTCCTTCTCTACTTCGACCCACAATGCCGTGTCGGCCAAGCGCACACGGTCACCCACGGTAGGGCCGAACATGTCGGCATAGGCCTGGCGGGAAATTCGGCTCATGCCCTGCCCTCCAGTGCGCCCATCACCTTGCCCTGAAAGCCGTAGACTTCGCGCTTGCCAGCGTAGGCCACCAGTTGCACGGTACGGGCCTGGCCCGGCTCGAAGCGCACGGCAGTGCCGGCCGGGATATCCAGGCGAAAGCCCAGGGTTGGCCCGCGCTCGAACACCAGCGCCTCGTTGACTTCGTAGAAGTGGTAATGCGAGCCGACCTGCACCGGGCGGTCGCCATGGTTGGCTACGCTGACACTGACCGTGGCGCGGCCACTGTTCAATTCGATGTCGCCAGCGGCGACCTGGATTTCACCTGGGATCATGCGGCGTTCCTCGGCAGGTTCAGACGATCGGGTCATGCACGGTCACCAACTTGGTGCCATCCGGAAAAGTCGCTTCGACCTGTACGTCGTGAAGCATCTCGGCGATGCCAGGCATGACCTGGTCACGGCTCAACACCTCGCGGCCCATGCTCATCAGCTCAGCGACGGTGCGCCCATCTCGGGCCCCTTCCAGCACGGCGGCGCTGATCAGCGCTACGGCCTCCGGGTAGTTGAGTTTCAGGCCACGGGCCAGGCGCCGTTCTGCCAACAAGGCGGCAGTGAACAGCAGCAGTTTGTCTTTCTCTCTTGGGGTCAGCTCCATGGCGCTCTCTCAGGTGGCCCAGATACGTGGCGGGCAGGCAGGCAGGCCGAGAACGGCCGGGCGCAGCACATGCCACAGGCGTTGCAGGGTGCGTTGCAAATGTTGGTTGTCATGGTCGAGCAGGCGGATCACCAGCAGCGAACCGAGCAGCGTCGCGCCGGCAGGGGTGCCCAGCTCATCGAGCATGGGCCTTACCTGCTCCAGCAATGCCTGATCGGCCGGCGCGGCACAGAAGGTGGCTAGCAGTGGGTGGCCACCGAGCTTGCCCAGCTGGCCGCCTTCGATACGCAGGCGCTCATGCAGGCCCGTTTCGCCGGCCAGGGTGATGTGCAACAGGCTGTCGAGGGCACCCTGGTCGAACCGTTCGAGCATCACCGGGCGGCCCAGGCACAGCGTTTCCCAGGCCAGCAACCGGGCGCCGGGCTCAAGGATGAAGTGGCTGGCGAGCCTGGCACGGGCACCGGAGAAGAAAATGCTGTCCTGGGGCAACCATTCCAGGGTGCTGCCAGCGGCCAGGTGGAAGCGCTGGGTCAGCCGTGCGGTCGGGCCGATGCTGCGGTAAAACTTGCTGGCACCGGGCATGGTCAGCAGGGCGTGGCTGCCAGCTTCCAGCTGAATGTCGAGCTCCAGGCGATCGCCGGCAACGATGCCACCCGGCGGGTGCAGAACATACACATGGCAGGGTGCACCTTCCGGGTAGAACGGGCGCTGCACCAAAAGAGGTCCGAAATGTTTCCATGCACCAAGGCGGGTCGTGCCCGCACGCTGGACAAAGCGCAATTGCAGGTGGGCGCTCCAGCCTGCATCGTCTTGGTGGTGTTCGATCTGCTCCGCGAGCGACATCCTGCGGCCCCTAAAATTCGTGGCCTTCTGGCCGGTAAGAGGGTCAGCGGCGGGCGCCGGTTAGTGCGCACGGCCTGACCACTCGATCAAATTCGCAGGCTGGATATAGCAGGTTGCGGGCCAACTCCGCAGGTGAAGGCAGATGAATTATTTTTACCGCTCGCTCCGCCATCGGGCACCGCCGCGGGGGCCGCACAAAGCGGGGGCGTGCCCAGGCCCTGTTTCGGTGCTGGCGAGGCCTACGCTGGTCGGCGCTCAGTAGTCGAAACGGTCTACCGCACGGCGGCGTTCGTTGTCGTCACGCCGGTCGTAGATCGCCGTGGTCTGGATGTTGGCATGGTGTGCCAGCTTTTGCGCAATCGACAGGTCGTGCTCCTCGATCACCCGGGTGATGAACGCGCGGCGGAAGTCGTGCGGCATGATCTTGACCCCCACCTGCGCGCCGCGCTGGCGGGCGATGTAGTAGATGGCATGCTTGGTGATACGCGCCCGGGTGATGTGGTTGCCGCGGCGGATGCGGTTGAACAGGAACGGGTCATCTTCGGCACCGGCCGGCAGGGCCTGGCGACGCAGGTCGAGCCACGCCTGCAGCTTCTCGAACGCCCAGGGCGGCGCGTACTTGATCAACTGGTGGTTGCCCTTGCCCACCACTTGCAGGCTGCGCGCGGCGAAGTCAACCTGGGCAAGGTCGATGTCGACCGATTCCGACTTGCGCATGCCTGTGCCATACAGCAAGGCAATGATCGCCGCGTCGCGCACCCCTTGCGGCCGCGGGTCGGCAGCGCACACGTCCATCAGTTCGCGAATCAGGCTACGCCGCAGGTTGCGCCCGGGCGGCAGGCGGGTGCCGGTTGCCGGCTTGACCTCGCGGATGCGTAGCAACTGCTCGTGGTCGATCAGGCCCTGGCGCCAGGCCTCGTTCATCACCCCGCGGATGGCGTTGACGTACAGCGAAGAGCTGTTCGGCGCGTAACCATCGGCCCGCAGGGCGGCCACCAGGGCGATCACATGGCCGGGCTCGAGCCGATGCCAGAGAACGTCGACGATATTGCAGTCGACGAACCCCAAGCGGTCGGCGGCGTCCTGAAGGATGTAGCGCATGGTTTGCTGGCTGGATGGGGCCAGGCGGGCCATGTACTGCAGCAGCGGATTTTTCGAGAGGTCGGACAAAACGTGAATCCTGTAGCGGGGCGTTGGCCGGCAGCACAGCGGGCCGACGCTGGAGCAGATCAAAACGGCGTGCCGGCGAGTCTGCATGACAAACTAACGGTCGGGCCATTCTGGCCCAAGACAGTGCCATCACCTTGATATACAAGGACTTTGTATCAGGCATGGAAGGTGATCTTACCCCAATCGAGCCCCCTGAACGACCTTGGGCCTGCCTGCGCAGTGCCAGGTGCTGAACGCAGCGGTCAGGTACACTGCTCACCTTGCGGCCACCAGCCCGGGAACATCTGCTGCACCCTCGGCTCGGCGAAACGCTCATCGATCAATACCAGTACGCCACGGTCCTGGTCCCCCCGGATCACCCTCCCCGCTGCCTGGATCACTTTGCGCACCCCGGGGTAGAGATAGGCATAATCGAAACCCGCGCCAAATTGCCGACCCAGGCGCTGCTTGAACTGCTCGTTCACCGGGTTGACCTGGGGCAGCCCGAGCGTGGCGACGAAGGCGCCGATCAGGCGGGTGCCGGGCAAGTCCACCCCTTCACCGAACGCACCACCCAGCACGGCAAAGCCGATGCCTTGGCCGTCGGCGACAAAGCGGTCGAGGAACGCCTGCCGGGCCGCCTCGTCCATGCCCGGGGCCTGGGCCCACAATGGGATCTGCGCGTGGCGCTCGGCCAGCAGCCCGGCGACCTGCTGCAGGTACTCGAAACTGCTGAAGAACGCCAGGTAATTACCCGGCTGGCGCTCATACTGCCGGGCAATCAACTCGACGATCGGCGCCAGCGAAGCCTGGCGCTGCTGGTACCGGGTAGACACCTGGCTGGCAATGCGCACCTGCAGTTGTTCGGCACGAAACGGCGCTGCCACTTCCAGCCACGCCGTATCGGCCGGCATGCCCAGCAGGTCGCTGTAGAACTGCCGCGGGCTCAGCGTGGCAGAGAACAGGGTGACACTGCGCGCCGCGCGCATGCGCGGTGCCAGCAGCCGTGCCGGGGTGACGTTGCGCAGGCACAAGGTCGCCAGCCGGCGCTTGCGCGGCCCTTGGCGCTGGCTGATATCGAACAGGAAATGCTCGTCGAACAGTTCGGCTACCCGGCTGAACTGCAAGGCCTGGTAGAAGAACTGCAGCACCT
Source organism: Pseudomonas sp. PARCl1 (assembly GCF_947311875.1). Taxonomy (NCBI): domain Bacteria; kingdom Pseudomonadati; phylum Pseudomonadota; class Gammaproteobacteria; order Pseudomonadales; family Pseudomonadaceae; genus Pseudomonas; species Pseudomonas sp. PARCl1. Next base: position 103,345 of record NZ_CAMZMX010000005.1, on the reverse strand, counting down.
GCGGGTCGATGTGCGTGGGCGCCTGGTTCATCTGCTCCTGGATCAGCCCGATACACTGCTGCAGGGCGCGCAAAAGGTCATGCGGCAGCGCTTCGCTGGCCTGGTACGGTGCCCGTTGCTCTTTATACAGGGCGTTCCACTGGCGGTTTAGGCGGTCCAGCGCACTGCCCAGCCCATGGGGTTTGCTTTGGCGCAACGCCAGCAACTGCCCCTGATCGAGGCTGGCGCTGTACATGCCCCGCCCGCGCTCGACCAGGTTGTGAGCCTCGTCGACCAGAACCGCGACCCGCCACTGGTTGAGCTGTGTCAGCCCGAACAGCAAGGCGTGGGCGTCGAAGTAATAGTTGTAATCGGCAACCAGAACGTCGGCCCAGCGGGCCATCTCCTGGCCCAGGTAGTACGGGCACACCTGATGCGCCAAGGCCACTTCGCGCAGCTGGGTACGGTCCAGCATCGGCACGGCCGCAGCGGCCGTGCGCGCGGCCGGCAAGCGGTCGTAGAAGCCGGCCGCCAGCGGGCAGGACTCGCCATGGCAGGCTTTGTCCGGGTACTCGCAGGCTTTGTCGCGAGCGATCAGTTCCAGGGTGCGTAGCCCGGGCTGATTATCGCCCGTGGTGATCTGCCGCATGGCATCCAGCGCCAGCGCACGGCCCGGGGTCTTGGCCGTGAGGAAGAACAGTTTGTCCAGTTGCTGGGGCACCATGGCTTTGAGCAACGGAAACAAGGTACCCAGGGTTTTGCCGATGCCGGTGCTGGCCTGGGCCATCAGGCAACGGCCAGTGCTCACCGCCTTGTACAGGGTTTCTGCCAGTTGCCGTTGGCCTTGGCGGAACGCTGGGTAGGGAAAGCGCAGCGCCTGAAGGCCGTGGTCACGTTCGGCAAGGCGCTGCTGCTGGAACTGGGCCCAGCCCAGAAAGCGCTGGCACTGGACCTGGAAGAATGCCTGCAACTCAGCGGCCGTGCAGTGCTCACTGAACAGGGTCTGGCTATCGCTGTCGACGTCCAGGTACACCAAAGCCACCTCGATGCTCGCCAGTTGCCGGGCCTGGCACATCAGCCAGCCGTACACCTTGGCCTGCGCCCAGTGCAGCTGGCGGTGGTTGGCCGGTTGCCGGGCCAGGTCGCCACGGTGAGTCTTGATCTCTTCCAGCCGATTGCAGGCAGGGTCGTACCCGTCGGCACGCCCCCGCACCCGAAGGCCTTCAAACTGGCCCTCCAGGGTAATTTCCGACTCGTAGCCGGCCGCACGCCGGGCCACTACCCGCTGGTGGCCCTCGATGCCCTCCTGGGCGGTGGGCGACGGCGTGAAGCGCAGGTCGAGGTCGCCGACCTTGGCACTGAACTCGCACAAGGCACGCACCGCCACGCTGTAGCTCAAGCGGCGTCACTCCAACGCACATGGCAGACCGCGACGGGCAGGCCGTGCTCCTGGCAGAATGCCAGCCAGCGCAGCTGGTTGTCCTGCAGGCGGTCACCGGGGCCTTTGACCTCGACCATGCGATAACGCCCCTGCTCGGGCCAGAACTGGATAAGGTCGGGCATGCCCGCACGGTTGCTGCGAATGTCCTGCAGCAGGCGCACGAAGCAGTGCTTCAACTGCGCAGCCGGCAGGCAGGCCAGGGCCTGCTGCAGCAGCGCCTCGCTGAGCATCGACCAGAACACGAACGGTGACTGCAGCCCGTGTTTGGCTGCATAGCAATCCAGGATCGCCTGGTGGTGGCTACCATCGTCGAGCCGCGCCAGGCATTGCTCGAACAGGGCACTGCGGCGCTGCTGGAAGTCGCTGTCGTGCAGGTCTTGCGGCGCGGCCTGGAACGGGTTGAAGAACGCGCCAGGCACAGGGGCGAAGATCGCCTCCCAGCACAGCAGGCCAAACAGGCTGTTGAACAGCGTGTTCTCCACATAGTGGGCTTGCCCGCCCTCGGCGGCCAGGTGCTGGCGCACGGCCTCTTCAACGCCTAGCGCGGCGTGCTCGCGGGGCAATTCCAGTTCGATCAGTGCCAGCGGCGCCACGCGCTGGCGGCGCTGTGGCGGGCCACCGAGCTTGCGCGCCAGGCGCGGCAGCATACGTTCCAGCGCCTGGACCTCCAGTGCATTGGCCGGTGCCGCTGCCAGTTGCAACGCCAGGGCATGGGCCTGCGGCCAACGTTCGCTGCGCTCCAGCACCCGCACCTGGCGAATACGCGCCTGGGCATGGCTGCACTGCGCATAAACCGCCATGGCCTGGTCCCAGTCACCCAGGCGCTCGCATTGCTGGCCCAGGGCGAACTGCAACCGCGCACGGCGCCGGGCCAGCCAAGGGTTGTCGCAGTGCAGGTGCTGTATTGCCGTGATTACCGACTGAGGGTGTTCGCCCTGCTCCAGGCGCTCGGCACACTCATGCAGCACCATGGCCAGGTCGATATCGGCGCGTTGCTGCAGGGCACGCGAATCGGCGCTGAAGGGCACCTGCTCGTAGCGCAGCAGCCCCAGGTCGGCAAGCACGAACTCTGACCAGTCCTGGTAGAGGTTGCCGAAGAACAGCAGCCGCATGCGGTCGCAGAGCGGTTGCAGGCACCACTGCAAGATGCGCAACTCACTGCCCGGGTACCACTCGGCCAGAGACCGGGCGGCCAGTTGCAGCGGCTGCAGCTGGGCCAGCAAGTCATGCTTGGCAGCACGCGGGCGGCTCAATTGGGCGGCGAAACAGCACGCCAGTTCGTCTTTGCGCAGCAAGGCGAACAGTTGCTCCAAGTGCAGTTGCTCGGGCTCGCGGACCCAGCCCAGGGCCTTGAGTGGCTGCAGGGCGAGTTCGGTGTCGCCTATTTCCTCATAGACGAGGCGGTCGCTGCGAAACAGTTCGCCCTTGCGCATCACCATGCGCACCATCAAGGCCTGGGCTGGCGCGCTCAGTTGGCCGAAGGCATGGATGAACGCCAGTTCCTGTTCATCGAGCAGGTCCTGGTAGCGCTGTTCGACCCACAGCAGTACCTGGCGGAAGTTGTGCAGGTAATAGAACGGGTCGTCGACGGAGTGGGCAATCACGGGCTGGGTCAGGTAGCGGGAACAAGGCACTGGTTATACATACAGACCCAGGGGCCTGGCAAGAGCCGTGGGTCAGCTCGCCCCTGCAAGAACCGCCGCGATCGCGCCCTTGGGCATGCAGTGCCCTATGATTCAGCGGGGAACCGCCGCACCCGCCTGCGGCGAAGTTCCAGGGCCTGGGCCAGGCGCTGCACGGCTTGTTGCAGGTCGCCTGGGCAGTCGCCCAGCCACATCAGCGCCAGGTGCTGCCGGTAGCGGCCGTGCAAGCTGAACTGTTCCCCCGGCAATGCATGCAATGCGCAACCTGCCAAGGCCTTGGCAATGGCATCCCAGGCCAGCGGCTGCTCGAAGCGCACCCACAGCATGCGCCCGCCTTGCGGGGGCTCCAGCACCACCCGCTGGGCAAACTGCGCGGTCAGCGCGCAGGCGAGGTTTTGCGTGCGCTGCTGCAGGTTGCTGCGCAACGCCACCAGTTGCGCTTCGATATCACCCTTGGCCAACAGGTGGGCCAGCGCCAGCAGCCGCAGCGGCGCAAGGCGGAACGCCCGCTCGCAGAACGCCTTGGCCAGGGCGGTATCCAGGCTCAGTACGTAGGCATACGGCGCTTCGGGCCCTACTGCAGCCTCGAACGCCCCCATAATCATCAACCTGCGCGGATCGACCCAATCGCGCAGGCGGGTCACGGGTGGGCCACTGTAGCAAAGCTCGCTGTCCAGGTCGTTCTCCAGCAGCCATACGCTGTGCTGGCTCAACAGCAGGCCAAGCTGCTGCTGGTAATGCAGGGAGACCAGCCGCCCTTGCGGCAGGCCAAGGCAGGACGGCATCACCAGCAGGCGGACCGGCTCGCAGCCCAACAGCCTGGCCACGGCCTGCAGGTCCGGGTTGCCACGTGGATCGGGTGGCACCTCCAACACCCGCATGCCAGCGCGCGCCAAAGCACGCAGCACGTGCCCGCAACAGGGCGACTGTACCAGCACCGTGGTGCCCCTTTGCAGGGCCAGCGCTGCAAGCAGCGTTTCCAGCAACGCCGGAACATCCGGGGCCAACTGAACGTCATCGGCCCGCCAGTACTGGCGCGAGCAACGGGTGTAACGCTCCGCCAGCGCGTCGCGCAGGCGCGCACTGCCCTGCACTTCCCAAGGGCCAGCGCCGCGCTCGCGCTGGCGGGCCAGGCGCCGCTCGTGGGTGAACAAGGCGCGCTCCAGCAACGGTTGTGCGAGCTGGGGCGCCTGCCGGGGCATGCCACCTTGCTGCAGGTCAGCCAGGCGAACGAAATAGCCCGAGCGTGGCAGGCAGTGCACGCGACCCTCCTCCTCCAGCAGGCTGTAGGCGCTCTGCACCGTTGCCAGCGATACCCGCAGCCGCCGCGACAGCTCACGCAAGGACGGCAGCCGGTTCGGACCACCAGCCGTCGCCTGACCAATCAACGCTTCCAGGTAGCGGTAGACCCGCCTATAAGCGAACTCGCCGGCCGCTGTTCGCGCCATCAAGGTTGCCTCATGGGGCTGTGCCGCCGTTCGGCGGCGTGGCGCGGCAACAGCCGCAAGTGCGCGTCGCGGCGCGCCAACGCACTGAGCAGGCGCCACGCAGGTAGCGGCATCTTACCGCCGTAGACTGCCCGCAGTTGCGCCAGTGATAGCCCACTGGTGTTCACCAGCCAGGCTTTGACCGCCGCGGGGCAAGGTTTGCCTTGCATGGCCCGGTGCAGGTAAGGCAGCGCCACCAGCATGTCGGCATGGCGAGCGCGCAGAAAACGCTCGAGGTTCTTGCCCTGCCTGGCGAACGGTTTGCACAGCAGGCATTCCAGTTGGGCCTGGCTGAGGCCATAGGCCTTGCCAAACTGCAGCACAGGTTCGTCGGCAGGCTTGCTGTCGCCCGGCGCCCCCGCCAGCCTCAAGGCCGGCCGGGTGGCTTGAGGCTCCAGGCTGTGGGCCCGCAGTTCCTGCAACTGGGCCAAGGCCAGTGGGTCGACGAACGCGGCCAACGGCGAGCAGCCCGTCTCGGCCGCCGCGAAGTGCCAGCCCAGCATGGCATCCAACTGCTGCCCGCCCAGCAACGGCGGCAGCAGGTCATCAATGGCTATCAGCCGCACCGGCCCCCCCTTGAGCGCGGCCCCCGCAGGCTGATCCGCCGGGTTGCCGGGCGCCAGCCCCGTGGCCCCTTGCAAGCGCGCCAGGCCCTCGGCCAGCGTCGACAGGCAATGATGCGCCAGGTAAGGGCCACGTTGCCCCGCCAGGCGCTGGCTACGCAGCGCCCACGCCAGGTACCGGCGGCGCTGCCCTGCGGGCAAGGCGGTGACCATTGCGTCGGCGGGCGCCTGAGCCTGCAGCGCGAAGCTTACGGCCGCCGCCAGTTCCAGGTGCAGGCGGCTACCCAGCAACGCTTCTGGCCTGGCATCGATCAGGTGGCCAAACATCAGCAGCGCTTCCCTGGTCGGCAACCAGCGCTCGGACGCCACACGGGGGCGGCAACTGAACGGCACCACTTCGCGCCCCTCGATCATTTGCAGTTGCACCCGCGGGTCATCCTGCATGAACAGCGCACTGAAGCCTCGATCGAGCCCTTGCAGCGTAGGGCTGCCGGCCACCGGCAAGCTCACCACCAGCACGCGCAGTTGAAAAGTAACCGGTGCACGCATGGCGATGCTCAGCTGCGCAGCACGCAACATCGCCAGCAGCCGCGCACCCTGGCGGTCACTGCCTTGCAATACCTGCAGGCGAAAGGTGCCGATATATTCAGGCCCGCCTGCGGCTACCAATAAACGTTGTATCAACAACTGCAAGGAGGCCCGTTGCGCCTGTGACATATGGGCGAGCAAGCGTTCGAGTACTTGCTGGTAGATATAATGCATTGCCTGGTCGTGAATAGCAGTCACGGATCACCTCACCACTTCAAGTCGCCGGCGCACGACCAAGCAAGTTGTTCAGGCTTACTCTGCGCCAGGCTTTTACAGAAGAAACTTCCTACAATTGAATAAAGTGACGTGAGCCTTCACTGTCGCCAGGCCATGGAGAAGAATTCACCCCTGCAATGCTCTGATTCAGGCCTAGCCGTACGCATCCCTTACTCCTTGCACAAAGTATCATTGCGCCATTATCGAGTGATGCGAAGCGAATTGAAGACACAGATCACGGTAAAAAAACCATTCAGCAAAGCGACAAATTCACCTTGACCCTCTAACCACGCACATGCAACCGCAAATGATTGGCGGCATGTTTCCATTGGCATTTAATTAATGAATTATATGTAGTCCGCTTCGTCTTTTATTGTAGGAATATTCCCACTTTAACGATGACGTTACTTTATTCCGCGCACAAAAAACCCGGGGCTGGCCCGGGTTCACGGTGAAATTCAGTGGTCAATGCTGCGCCATATCCAACACCACGCGCCCACCGCAGGGGCACTGGTCCATGTAGCGATGCGCCTCCACCACCTGCTCGAACGGGTACACCTTGATGATCTGCGGGGTCAGCAACTGGTCGGCGGTGAACTGGTTGATGTCACGCAAGGCACGCTGCAGCGCCACCTGGTCCTGGCTGATACCCAGTTCCGGCTTGCCAGTGAAGTTACCGATGCAGTGCACGTAGAACTGGATGTTCTTCTGGAAGGCCGCGCAGGCTGGGAACGGCGTCTGGTTGCCGCCTTGAAGGCCATACAGTACCAGGCTGCCCCGCGGTGCCAGCACATCGCCCAGCAACGACATCTGCGGCCCGCCCATGCCGTCCAGAACCATGTCCACGCCGCGCCCATCGGTGTACTTGCCGACCTGCATCAGCAGGTCCTGCTCTTCGGTGACGATTACCTTGTCGGCGCCCAGGCCCAGCAGGTAGTCACGCTGCTCGGCATCCTTGGTGGCGGCGAACACTTTAAGCCCCAGCGCCTTGCCCAACTGCACGAAAGCGGGGCCGGCACAGTGGCTGGCGTCGGTAACAAGCGCAGTCTGCCCGGCCTTGGCCCGTGCCAGGTCCACGTAGGCGAAATAGGCAATCAGCAGCGGCGTATAGTGCACGCTGGCCTCGATCGGGGTGAGCACCTGCGGATAGCGTGTGATCGCGGTCCGTGGCAGCACGATGACATCCCCGTATACCGGGTGGTCATTGGCGCTGGTAGCGGGAAAACTGGCAACCCGGTCACCCACGGCAATGTCTTCGATCCCTTCACCAACCGCCGTCACCACACCGGCCATCTCATGGCCGATACCGGCCGGCAGGCGTGCCTGCGAGGGCGCCAGGTTCTGCCGCCAGAGCACGTCATACCAGCTGACGCCAACCGCCTCGACGCGAATTTGCACTTCGTCGACAGCGGGAGACGGTTCGGCCTGCTCCTCGCAACGGAGCACATCGGCAGCGCCGAACTTGTGGAAACGGATCATGCGGGACATCGCAAACCTCGCCTTTGTGAACCTCTAATTACCACTGACTCTATCCGGGCTTTTGCAGTTAGACCACCAGTGGTCATTAATAGTCGACATGCCTGTCATCGATTGGGCACCTGACATTCCCTGCAATTGGCTCCCGTAAACCCGTGCAGGGTAACAGCCTTTGGCCTTAAGATTCACCCCTGCCCCCCTTCAGGCGAAGCGCACCGATGAATCGAAACGACCTGCGTCGTGTAGACCTCAACTTGCTGATTGTGTTCGAAACGCTGATGCACGAGCGCAGCGTGACCCGTGCGGCGGAAAAACTGTTCCTGGGCCAGCCGGCCATCAGCGCGGCCTTGTCGCGCCTGCGCAACCTGTTCGACGACCCGCTATTCGTACGCACAGGCCGCAGCATGGAACCCTCGGCGCGGGCCCACGAAATCTTCGCGCTGTTATCGCCCGCGCTGGATTCGATTTCCACCGCGGTGAGCCGCGCAGCCGAATTCGACCCTGCCACCAGCAATGCCGTATTCCGCATCGGCCTGTCGGACGACGCCGAATTCGCCCTGCTGCCGCAACTGCTCAAGCGCATTCGCGCCGAGGCCCCTGGCATCGTGCTGGTGGTGCGCCGGGTGAACTACCTGCTGATGCCGACCCTGCTGGCCTCAGGGGAAATCTCGGTGGGCGTCAGCTACACCAGCGAACTGCCCGCCAACGCCAAGCGCAAGGTGCTGCGCCGCAGCGCGCCGAAACTGCTGCGCGCCGACAGCGTGCCTGGCAGCATCACCCTGGACGACTTCTGCGCGCGGCCACATGCATTGGTGTCGTTTGCCGGGGACTTGTCGGGCTTTATCGACGAGGCGCTTGACGAGCTGGGTCGCAAGCGCCATGTCGTGCTGGCGGTACCGCAATTCAACGGGTTGGGCAGCTTGCTGGCGGGGACCGATATCGTGGCGACGGTACCGGACTACACCGCCGATGCGCTGACGGCTGCCGGCGGGTTGCGGGCGGAGGACTTGCCGATACCGGTACGTAGTTTCGAGCTGCACATGGCCTGGCGTGGCGCGCAGGATAACGACCCGGCGGAGCGCTGGCTGCGGTCACGGATACAGATGTTTTTTGGGGATCCGGACAGTCTTTAGGGGCGACGAATCCGGTTAATGGCTGAGCTTCACTACAAGACTCGACACATCGCTTGCACAGTTCTCACTACCTTGGCGATCACACAGCCCTACGGGTTGCGCTGTCGCGCAGAGATCCCAATTCGTAAGCGCCTCGCGGGCTGTATGGGAGCGGGCGTGTCGAGGCGTTGAACCGCCGCGACTAATCCAACGCGGTGGCTGGCACCGGCTACGCCGGTATTCGCGGCGGTTCGACGCCTCGACATGCCCGCTCCCACAAGCCCCCGCTAAATCAATAAGTTGTGGATTGTTATATGAGAGAGCGCCGATTCAGCTGCGTAGACACCACCCATGAAGACCCTGCCATCGGTGCGTTCCTGGGTTTGCTGGAGGCTGATATCCGAAGCGGACGCAACCTCACCACCCTGCCGGAAAACTTGGGGCAAACCATGCTCGCCAACGCAAACCACTCCGTAAACCTGGACCAAGATATCGACGGTGAGGTCGCGCTCTGATGGTGCGACATAGCTGGACCCCCAGACGACATCGGCGCTCTCACGGCGGAAATCGTCTTCTTCGAACCTCGCTTGCGCAACGAGATTGTCTATCTTGCAGGCGACACGGTTTCGTATGGGCAAGTCGCACACATCCTCGAGCACGCGCTGGGTCGTTCTTTCAAAACCAGCGTGTGGACTGTCCCGCACCTGATGGACGAATTGAGAAAAGACCCTACTCATCACATCAAAAAGTACCGTGCTGTATTCGCTCAAGGCAGAGGGGTGGCTTGGCCAAAAGCGGGAACCTTCAACGAACAGCAGGGGATTCCAGTAACCACCGCAGAGCAGTGGGCTCGGGCGAATCTTGCGAGCAAGTGAGCGCGACGACAGAAGCTGGCTTGCGAGAAACGCCTTGGCTCGACAGGGGATGCTGAACGACGAAAAGCGCAAGGCTATCCATACAGCACATCCGATCCCTGCGCCGTATTCGAGTAGGCCAGCCTGCGAAAACACGCCATACTCACGGCTTTACAACTCAGCCGTGTGTGGCCAATGTCCGAACCGAGTCGTCCAGTCCCTACCCTCTTTCGTCATTCACGCTGGCGAGAATGGCGTCAGCGGCTGGCGTTCTGGATCGGGGCGCTGCTGGTAGGGCTGGTTGCGCTGGCTTTCGCTTGGCTGGCCGACGAGGCCTTCGCCTCGTTCAAGCGTTTGGTGGTCCGGGCACCCTGGGCTCCCCTGCTGATAACCCCAGTGGGTTTTGCCCTGCTGGCCTATCTGACGCAACGCTGGTTTGAGAATGCCAAAGGCAGTGGTATTCCCCAAGTCATCGCTGCCCTGGAAATACCCTCTCGACGGCTGCGAGCCCGATTACTCTCGCTCCCTGTGGCTGCCGCACGCATGAGCCTGACTTTGGGCGCGCTGCTGGTCGGAGGCTCGGTTGGCCGCGAAGGCCCCACCGTGCATATCGGCGCGGCTGTGCTCTATACCTTTGGCCGGCGCCTGGGCCTGCATGGCCGGCGAACAATCGCAGGCCTGGTGCTCGCCGGCGGCGCAGCAGGTATCGCAGCGGCCTTCAATACCCCATTGGCGGGCATTGTGTTTGCCATCGAGGAATTGAGCCGCACGTTCGAGCAACGATTTAGCGGGCTGGTGCTCACTGCGGTACTGATCGGCGGCGCCGTCACCCTCGGCTTGATGGGGCATTACGCCTATTTTGGCGAAATCAGCGGTCGTGTGCCGACGGGCTGGGGCTGGAGCGTCGTACCGGCTTGTGCAGTGCTGGGTGGGCTGCTGGGTGGCTTTTACGCCAAGCTTGTGCTGCCAACCGACAAGGGATTGCTAGGCCGCCTATGTGCGGCACGCGGGCGTTATCCCGTGCGTTTCGCTGCGTTCTGTGGGCTGTTGCTGGCCACTTTGGGGCTCGTGTCTGGCAATCATGTATTTGGCACTGGGTACGAAGAAACACGCGCTTTGCTTGAAGGCCAGCCCATCACGGACTCAAGCTTTCTGCTGTGGAAGTTCTTGGCCAATGTCGTTTCCTACCTCTCCGGTATCCCTGGCGGTCTGTTTTCGCCCTCGCTCAGCATAGGTGCGGCATTTGCGCCCGTGTTGGGTTTGATCCCCAGTGTCGACCCGCAAGCATGCGCACTGCTCGGCATGGGTGCCTACCTGGCGGGTGTCACGCGCTCACCACTCACTGCCTCGGTCATCGTGCTTGAACTGACGCACAGCCCGGACCTGGCCATTCCCATGCTGGCAGCGACACTGATGGCCGCCGCCATCTCTGGCTGGGTATCGCCCGTCTCGCTCTATCATGCGCTGGCCAGGCAGATCATCGACAAGCTGCAGGTTCCGGCGCCGGCCGTTTCCAAACCTGGCGCTCGCGAGCAGTGAATAATCCTGCTTTTCCCGCCTGATGACACGCGCCTGGGACTCGAGCATCCGGGCCGAAAAATGGGTGTTGGCCAAGGTTCTGACCAGCGGATGCACCCAAGTGCATGTTCATACCGTCGCGCATTGTGCCGACAGTGTTCGCCTGGAGCATCATGCCCGCCCTGCAAAGCACCTACCCTCCCCCGGTCAACGGTGTAAACCCGCCACCCCGCCACCCGATCCCATGGAAGCCCTGGACATGCTTACCCACTTCAGACCTGCCGAGGCCTCGGACGCGCCCGATATCGCGCGCTTCTTTCAACTGACATCAGAAGGCATGGCCGATTACATATGGAGCAAGCTGGCCGCGCCGGGAGAAGCATTGCTGAGTGTGGGTGCGGCTCGCTATGCCAGGGAACAGGGCGATTTTTCATACAAGAACTGCCTGATGGCCACCTGCGAAGGTCGCGTCATCGGCATGATGCACAGCTATGCACTGCATGCGGCCCCTGACCGGCAGGTCGAGACAGATCCGGTACTCGCGCCTTACGCCGACATGGAAATACCCGACACCCTGTACATCTCCAGCCTGGCCCTGGATGAGGCCTGGCGCAGCCAGGGCCTGGGCGTGCAGTTCCTTCGCCACGCCCAGCAACGCGCCGAGGACCTCGGCTTGCAGGGCCTGTGCCTGATCGACTACGCGGAAAACCACGGTGCACGGCGCTTCTACGAACGCCATGGCTTCAAGATCGTGAAAACCTGCCAGATCGTGCCGCACCCGATGCTCGCCGTCACCGGCGAAGCCTATTTGATGTATCGCCCTAACCCCCAACCCGCTCGAGAAATAACCATGACCCAGAAACTGACCGTGTTCCGCGAGATGGATATCCAACCGGTGCGCGACCTGCCCTTCTTCGAAGAGGTGGTGGAAGGCGACCCGCACACGCTGACGTCCAAGTACTACCACGATGAACAGCAGGGTCGTATTTCCGGCGAATGGGAGGCCAGTACCGGAGCGTGGCGTATCGACTACAAAGTCTGGGAATTCTGCCATGTGTTAAGCGGGCGCTGCGTGATCGAGCTCGACGGCTGTGCGCCGGTCACCCTCGCCGCTGGCGACACGTTCATCATCGAGCCCGGCGCCAAAGGCAAGTGGACTGTGCTGGAGGACATGAAAAAGAACTTCGTGATCCTCGTGCCCGCAAACTAGTCGGCGCAGGCGCGTGGGCGCGCCTGTCAATTCAGCGGCGTGACGCTTCCACGGCGCTGAATACCAGCATGCCCACGAGCATGGCCGCCACGAACAGCCAGGCTTGCCAGTAACCGCCTACCAGCAGCACCAGTGCCGGGCCCGGGCAGATGCCAGCGATCCCCCAACCGACCCCAAACATGAGGCTGCCGCCCACCAGCCGCCGGTCGATGTCGCGCCGCGTCGGCAACTGCATCCGGCCACCCAGCAACGCCACGCTGTGCCGCCGCGCCCAGGTCATGGGCAGCAAAGCGATGCCGATGGCGCCAACCATGACCAGCGCCAGCGAGGCATCCCAGCGCCCGGCCAGGTCGAGAAACCCGAGCACTTTCGCGGGGTTTGCCATGCCGGATAGCAACAACCCCAGGCCAAACAACACGCCAGCCAGAAAACCACTGAGCCGCTGCATGTCAGTTACCTGCCAGCACATGACGAAGGATATAGACGGTGGCAAACCCGGCCACCATGAAACTCAGCGTTGCTACTGCCGAGCGCGGCGACAATCGGGAAAGGCCACACACACCATGGCCGCTGGTGCAGCCTGCAGCGTAACGGGTGCCGAGGCCGACCAGCAGCCCGGCGACCACCAGCCACCCGGGCGAAACCGTAAAGTGCGCAGACGGCAGGGCCGTAAACAGTTGCCACAGCAACGGCGCGGCGAGGATGCCGAGCAGGAATGACGCTTTCTCGCCACGCCCCTCCCCGCCACGTTGCAGCAACGACCCGAGCAGGCCGCTGATACCCGCGATACGCCCATTGGCCACGGCAAACAGCGCAGCAGCCAGGCCAATCAAGGCGCCGCCTGCCAGCGCCGTCCAAGGGGTGAAATCGTTCATGCACAACGCCTCGAAAAATGCCACGTAAGGGAAACACCGACGTCGACATTATGGCATTGCTGGCAGGCAGCCTCCATTGACGGTCGCGAACAGTGCCTGTGCCAACGCACCGCAGGTGCTGTCGTGCAGCCCATCACAACTGCCAAGTCAACCTTGAGAACGCTCAGGCGAGATCACCAGCACACTGGACGACAAGCGATGCAGTACCCGTTCGGCCGTACTGCCAATGAACCAGCCGATACCACGGTGGTGATAACTGCCCATCACCAGCACGTCGGTGTCATGGTTGTCCATGAACAGGGCCAGCGCCTTGGCCGGGTCACCGATGCGCATATGACGGTGCTCGACCGCTATGCCGTTACGCTCGGCCAGCGCCTGGAAGGCATCGCTCTGGGCTTCATGAAGTGTGTGCGCCAAGTTGGAGTCGAACAGGAAGGCGTGTTCCCGACTACCGTCGGCGTCCAGGTACATCGAGCCCAGGTCGTAGGCATAGAGCAACTCGATTTGCGCATTGCACTGCAAGGCCAGTTTCAGCGCCTCGCTGATGATCTGGTCATTGAAACCCTCGATCTGATCCTCTGGCCTGGACAAGTCCACCGCCGCCAGGATGGTGCGGGGCCATGCTCGGCAGACTTGACGTTAGTCAACTGACGCGCTCACGACAACGGCATTCATCCCAACGCGGGTATTTGACGCAGATCAACCGGTTGCCGGACGCCAGGCACAACCTGACCCCATCGCAACGCCCTCACCCGTCAGGCAAGGTATCGTCAACCTGCGCGGCAGCCTGGTGGAAACACTCGACATGCCGGCTCTGCTGGCCCTGGAGAAAGGCGAGCCTGCCAATGGAAGACTGCAAGCCCTGACCGTGCCATGCTAGATACGCTGATGGCAGTAGCGCCGCTGCTGCGCAATCGATAGAGGTTCACTAGCATGGACGACACACTCGCCAAACTCGACCACTACATCGAAACCCTCGGCCCCATCGCCGATGCCCTCGAGCAGCAGGTTGGCCCCTGCCCCGGTACGCGCCCAGCGCTGATCGCGTGGCTGATGGAATGGAAGGGCAGCCACCCGGCACACAGTAAAATCGAGGGTGATCCGCCCTGCTTGCCTGCCAGCCTGAAAGCGGCCTACCGCCAATGGGCGAAACTGCCGGCCAGCGAATAAAGGTAATCAGCCCGCTTAGCGATTGCCGCAGGCCGCTGCGCACGGAGCATTGCGAGGTTACCTGCGGTCGAACGCTGCTGGAGACCGATGGCGACCTCAGCCAGTACCTGTACCCTGCCGAGGTCACCCGCCCGGGCTTGTCAGTACTGCCCGCCGAACACCGGCCCGAATACAGCTCGCCGCCTGCGGCCGGGCTATATAGCTGCGGGGGCTGCGGCTTTGCGACCTACCATGAGGCTGAAGATACGCGCTGCTGCAAACGTTGTGGCCATGGCGTCTGGTCGCCGGCCCTGGACGCCTTGCCCAGCCGATAAGGCAGGCTGCCAAAGCCGGCAAGGCTAGAGCTTGAAGCGGACATGAATACAGCTCTTGCTGGCCTGGCGGTCGATGGTCACCGCGGCGCTACCATACCCGGAATAGCTTTTGACCAGGCGCATACCCAGGCCGGTGCCCGTCGGCTTGGGGTAGTTGTCCGGGAAGCCATCGCCTTCATCGCGAACGGTGAGCAATGCATGGTCGCCTGCATGCTTGACCAGCACCTCAATGGTGCCTTTGCCGTACTTGAGCGCGTTGGTGATCAGCTCGGAGATGACCAGGCCCAGGGGCGCCATACGTTCAGGCGGCAGCACGAAATCATCTGCCTCCAGAACGATCTTGCGGTCTGCCAAGGCCTTGCCCAAATCGCCGAGCAATGCATTCAGATATTCTTCAGCATGCACGTCTTGGTCTTCAGCGGTCTGGTACAGCCGCTCGTGAACACTGGCAATGGTGACTACCCGGCCAGCCGCGGTTTCAAGCTGCAGCTTGACCGCCGCGTCGGCTGCCAGGTTTGCCTGCAGCAGCAGCAGTGTGTTCACCAGGTGCAAACTGTTCTTGACCCGATGATGAATCTCCTCCAGATAGAGGTCGCTGCGGTCTTGCCTGGTGTTCTGCGCCTCGATCAGGGACAGCAGTTGGGCCTCGTACTGATGCCGTGCGGTGATGTCGCGCGAAACGGCGATCACTCGCTCAACCTGGCCATTCACGCCCATGATCGGCGCCACCGTCACATCCCACCATCTCGGCTCAGTAGCCGATAACGGGCAATACGCTTCGAACCGAATGGTCTCGCCAGCGCCGACTTTACCCAGCGCCTCCCACACAATCGACCTCGATTCCTCTGGCCACAGCTCATGCCAGCCCTGGCCTGTGACTTCGGCAGCGCTGGCGTTCATGAAGGTCAGGCCAGCTTCGTTCATGAATTCGATGTGCCCGTCGGCAGACATGATCTCCACCCAGTCAGGGCTGGCATTGAGGATCGTCTCGGAATAGGGGTCGGGGTGAGGCGCCTCGACCCCTGCGGCAATCCGTTCGGCAGCCAGTGAAATGACGGTAGCGATCCCTTCCAGGAACACCAGGTCGCTTTCCACGAAATCCTCACCGTTGCTGCTGTCGGCCTCAAGCACGCCGAATGGGCCGAGTACACCGCGAATCGGTACATTGATCGCGCGCTCGATACCGTATTTTTTCAGCAGCTCAGGGGTGCGGAACCTATTTTCCATGCCCAGATGGTTCGACAGTACCGGCCTGTAGGTGGCCAGCGCATACCCTGCCGGGCTGGCTTCATCTGCACCCACGGTAGCCCTGCCGATGTCTGCAGCATCCCAGCCAACCCCATGGGACAGGACGAAACCGTCGCCGTCCAATTCAGGCTGGAGCACCTTGGCGTAGCGCGTATTCATGCCCTCGGCAACCACTTCACAGGCGCGCGTCAGCAGCAGGTCGAGTCCTGTGACCTGCAACGACACCACGCCAAACTCGACAACCAGCTCATGTTGTCGGTGAAGGCGTGCATGGGTTCGATTCAAGGCTGCACGGATCGTTTCGTCCGTAGGTAGCTGCTGCATAGGGTTCCCTTTGTAGTGTGCAGGAACGCGTCCAGCCTCCATACGCAGCGAAGGCGGTTCGCTTACCGCCCTCCTACAATAGCCGCTAATCGATGTACGCGCGCCAGTGCTCGCCCCGCTGCGCCAGCGTAGGGCTGGACGTCAATGGTCACTTTACGCGGTAAATTCAGGGGGCGGTGCATATTATGACGAGGCGTGCAGCAGCGCTGTGCCTGTTCAGCCGGTGGGTGGCGCCCCCTGCAGCGTTGCTACAGCTCATACGGGGTGGCCATGGGCCGCGTAGCACGCTGGCTCAAACCTTCTACCGCGGTAACCCGGGCAATTTCAATACCATTGCGCACGATGACAACCACCGTGCCATAGATGACTTGTTCGAGGATGTACTCAAGGCTGGTCTGGGCTTCGGACAGGTCATATTTGACGTGGTGCACGATGGCGTTCCTTTTGGGAGGTTCGATTGGGGTGAGGTTCACCCCGCAGGCAAGCGGCCCGTGTAAGGCCAGATGCTGGTCAATATGATGATGCGCCCGCCGGGGAATGTGCTGCCTAAAAACGCCACCGCTGAAAAGATTTTCGATTGTTTATTCTGATTTTCCAGAATTTGCACATTATCTATTCATTGAGGTGAATGTCTGATCACTTCACAGCCCCATCAGGGCAAGCGCAAACCGGGGCCGGGTCGCGAGGCCCTCAATGCATTTTCACGCCTGCAGAGAAAGTCTTGCTTCATGCAGGCTGTTTTTCCAATCACTTGAAATGCTTAGCCTGCACCCACTTTCCCAGCCTCTGGATACAACCCATGAAAGCCGTCGTCTATACCCAACCCGGTTTGCCCATTCAGGACCCACAGTCGCTCTACGACACAGAATTGCCCGCGCCCCAGGCGGGTGCCAGGGATCTGCTGGTCGAGGTCAAGGCCATTGCGGTAAACCCGGTCGACACGAAAATACGGGCAAGCCGTGGCGGCCAACAGCCACAGGTGCTCGGCTGGGACGCTGTCGGGGTTGTGCGCGAGGTAGGCCCTGAAGTGACGTTGTTCCGGCCCGGCGACGAAGTGTTCTACGCCGGTGCCATCGACCGCCCGGGCAGCTACAGCGAGCTGCATGTAGTTGACGAGCGTATCGTCGGGCACAAGCCCCGTAGTCTGAATAACGCTGATGCTGCGGCGTTGCCGTTGACCTCCATCACCGCCTGGGAGTTGCTGTTCGACCGCCTGGGCATCGCAGAGCAGGCTGGCCAAGGGCAAAGCCTGCTGGTGGTCGGCGCTGCCGGCGGGGTGGGCTCCATCCTGATCCAGCTTGCCAGCAAGCTTACGCAATTGACGGTGATCGGTACCGCCTCCAGGGCTGAAAGCCAAAAGTGGATCGAGGAACTGGGTGCGGATCATGTCATCGACCACACCCGGCCGATCGCCGCTCAGCTTGCAGCGCATGAACTCGAGTGCGTGGACTATGTGATCAGCCTGACGCACACCGATACCTACCTGGACCAGTTGGTAGAAGTGCTTCGCCCTCAAGGCAAGCTGGCGCTGATCGACGATCCGGCGCAGCTGGATGTCGTGCCCCTCAAGCGCAAGTCACTGTCGCTGCACTGGGAGCTCATGTTCACCCGCTCGCTGTACCAGACCGACGACATGATCAAGCAACATCATCTGCTCGAACGCGTCTCCAGCCTGGTCGACAAGGGCGTGCTGCGGACTACCCTGGGCGAGCACTTCGGTGCAATCAATGCCGAGAACCTCCGGCGTGCGCACGCCGTCATCGAGAGCGGCAAGGCCCGGGGCAAGATCGTGTTGGAAAGCTTCTGACCGGAGCGCGAAGCAATCGCGCCTTGGTTCACGAGCGGGGGTGGCACCGCTCGTCGCTTCCTCGGCGCATTGGAACCAACGCGCAGGTACCAGCCTCCTCGAACCGGTATGAGCATTCTCAACTGCAGGAGCTTTTACCATGCGCGACTACCCTACCCCGCCGTTCCCGTCTCAACCGCAGAGCGTTCCTGGTACGCAGCGCAAGATGGAGCCATACCCGGATTGCGGCGAGCAGTCCTATACCGGCCATGGCCGGCTTGCAGGCAAGATCGCCCTGATTACAGGGGCCGACAGTGGCATCGGCCGGGCGGTGGCCATCGCTTATGCCCGGGAAGGTGCAGATGTTGCCATCAGCTACCTCGACGAGCATGAGGATGCGCAGGAAACCGCACGCTGGGTCGAGGCGGCAGGCCGCCAATGCCTGATGCTGCCTGGTGACCTGGCGCACAAGCAACACTGCCAGGCCATCGTGGCCAAGACCGTCGAGCGGTTTGGCCGCATCGATGTCCTGGTGAACAATGCCGCGTTCCAGATGGCCCACGAAACCCTGGAGGAAATTGACGATGATGAATGGGTGAAAACCTTCGATATCAACATCACCGCCATTTTCCGCATTTGCAAGGCGGCGTTGCCTTCCATGCCCAAGGGCAGCTCGATCATCAATACCAGTTCGGTGAACTCCGACGACCCCTCCCCCAGCTTGCTGCCGTATGCGGCGACCAAAGGTGCCATCGCCAACTTCACGGCCGGCCTGGCGCAGTTGCTGGGCAAAAAGGGCATTCGCGTGAACAGCGTAGCCCCGGGGCCCATCTGGACCCCGTTGATTCCGGCGACCATGCCCGACGAGGCGGTCCGGAACTTCGGCTCCGGCTACCCCATGGGCCGCCCTGGGCAACCCGTCGAGGTTGCGCCGATCTACGTGCTGCTGGCATCTGACGAAGCCAGCTACATCAGCGGGTCGCGCTATGCCGTGACAGGTGGTAAACCGATTCTTTGACGGCAGAGCCGCCCTGCCAACCCCGGCATTATCGTTCGGGCTGCGCGCCTAGCATGGCATGTACCCTGGCCACCAGTTCGTCTACGGCGAAAGGCTTGGTCAGTAAAGCCGATGGGTCGCGCAGAAGCTCGTGCTCGAACAAGGCCGGGTTGGTGAAACCCGTCATGAAGATAACGGGCAGCGCCTTGCGAATCTGGCGGCTGGACGACGCCATCTGAAGACCGTCAATGCCGCCAGGCAGCCCGACATCCGTTACCAGCAAATCGATGCGTGTGTCGGAAGACAGCAGCTGCAAGCCAGCCTGGCTATCCGCCGCCTCGATGACCGTACACCCCAAACCGCCGAGCACATCACTGACGAACAGGCGCACGGAGGGTTCATCGTCAACGACCAGTACAGTACGGTCAGACCACCGGCCACACAGGCCATGCTCGAGTGCTGCGCGGCCCGCCAACTGCGGCTGGCCCCTCTCTGCCGGCAGGGACAATTCAACCCGCGTCCCTACCCCCTCCTCAGAACTGATCCTTACCTGGCCACCCGACTGCTTGGCAAAACCGTAGACCATCGACAAGCCCAGCCCAGTGCCTTCGCCTATCGACTTGGTGGTGAAGAACGGCTCGCACGCCTTGGCGAGCGTATCTGCACACATGCCCATACCGTTGTCGGTGACGCTGATGGTCAGGTACTCGCCTGGCTGCAGTTCGGCATCCAGCCCAGGGCCTGCCTCCAAGGTATGGTTGGCCGTAGCGATCGTGATCGTGCCAGGCTTCTGCGCCAGGGCATCGCGGGCATTGATGCAAAGGTTCAACAGGGAGTTTTCGACCTGTACCGGGTCAACCAGGCACGCGGCCAACTGCGCGTTCAGATTGACCTTGAGGGCAATCGACGGTCCGACCGTGCGGCTGATAAGGTCCTTCAAACCCTCGACCAGCTCATTGACATCGGTGCGCACGGGCAGCAACGGCTGCCGACGGGAAAACGCCAGTAACCGGTGGGTCAACGCTGCGGCCTTCTGCGCTGCCCGGTGCGCGAC
Organism: Pseudomonas sp. PARCl1; assembly: GCF_947311875.1. NCBI lineage: Bacteria > Pseudomonadati > Pseudomonadota > Gammaproteobacteria > Pseudomonadales > Pseudomonadaceae > Pseudomonas > Pseudomonas sp. PARCl1. The sequence continues at coordinate 83,490 of NZ_CAMZMX010000005.1, read as the reverse complement.
TTCGAGGTACCGCTCAACGTCTGCAGTGCGCCCAGCCTTGCCGCGCATCCGGGCAAGGTCAAGGCTGCCAATGATGCCTGCCAGCAGGTTGTTGAAATCGTGGGCGATGCCACCAGTGAGCTGACCGATGGCCTCCATTTTTTGCGCCTGGCGCAGTGCCTCCTGCGCCGCCTCACGCTCGGCAACCGCTTCGCTGACCCGCTTTTCCAGCGTGCGGTTCAGCTCCAGCAGTTCAGCTTCCGCCTGCTTGCGCCCGGAAACGTCAATCGATGAGCCGATCAGGCCGATGATCTGCCCGGCTTCATCGACCAGCGGGGCCTTGACTGACAACCAGGTGGTTGCCGAGCCATCGGGCATGTCGACCCGCTCTTCAACCTGCACGGTCTTGCCGCTGCCCATCACCAGCCGATCCGTTTCCATCACCTGGCGCGCCTGGTCCTTGTCTTCCAGGAACTCCAGGTCGGTCTTGCCCAGGTAGAATTCGGGCGGTTTGCCAATCAGCTGCGTCGCGCCGTGGTTGGCAATCAGCATCCTGCCGTCGAGATCCTTGGCGTAGACCACGCCCGGCACGGCGGCCGTAAACGTGCGCAACAGCGCCGAGACCCGATCGCGTTCCGCTTCGGCGGCCCTGCGCGCTTCGATGTCCATGAGCACACCCGGGAACCGCACGGCTCGCCCGCTATGGTCCAGCTCGGCATGGCCGTTGGCTTCGATCCAGTGGTAGACACCGTCCTCGTTACGCACGCGGTATTCACAGCGAAACGCTCCGCCGTTGGCCACTGCCCGCTGGATATCCTGATGCACCCGCGCACGGTCATCGGGGTAAATCGCCGAAAACGCTTCAGCCAAGGGGATGCCGGCCTGACACTGCTGCGCAGGAATGCCGAACGAACGGGAGAAACGCTCGTCTGCAGTGACCCGATCGTTGGGAATATCCCAGACCCAGGTACCGACGATAGCGGCTGCCTCCAGCACAAGTCGCAATTTTTCCGAGGAATCATCTGCAATAGAGAGTAATTCAGAACGGGTATTCAATGCCGACGGTGCGGCAACCCCCTCTTTATTCATGATCCACCTCTGTGGGAGCCTCATAATCCTGGCAATGTCGGCAGCCGCTGCTCACCGACATGTGACGCTGGTATAGGTCACGGACCAAGCTGTAGACGAAGGTGTACAGAGCCTATGACCCTAGCGCAAGTGTTGGACCACAAGCAGGTGCAAACAATTCAATAACTTGGAAGGGCTCAGTCGTGCAGCCGCTGGCCGCGGCTCAGGTAACGCCGGTAGGCCCATCCAGCACCTGCCTGACCCGGCGGGCCAGGTCATGGGGCTGGCAAGGCTTGGATATCACCTCGAACTCCGAGCCGCCGATGTCGGTGCGCTCGATCGAATTTTCAGCATAGCCAGTCGTGAGCAACACCTTGATCTGCGGTTGCAGCCTGCGCACCTCCCGGGCAAGCATGACGCCGTTCATGCCGCCTGGCATGATCAGGTCGGTGAACAACAGGTCGTAGCGCTCGCCAGCCTGGATAAGCTTCAACGCTTCCCGCGCATTGAGCACCATGTCGGCAGCGTAGCCGTAGTCCTCGAGCACCATTTTTGCCAGCTCTGCCACATCCGGGCGGTCTTCCACGATGAGGATACGCTCTGAGCCCCCACCGCGTTCGGCGGTCTTCACGGCGGGCTGCTGGACGACCTTGGCGTCGTCGACGGGGAAGTACAGGCGCAGGGTCGTGCCTTCCCCCTCTTCGGTGTAGATGCGCGCAGCACCCCCGGATTGCCTGGCGAAGCCGTAGACCATCGACAGGCCCAGCCCCGAGCCCTTGCCCTCTTCCTTGGTGGTGAAAAACGGGTCCATGACGCGGTCACGGATGCTGGCCGGCATGCCTATACCATTGTCGGTCACGGACAGGCTGACATAGTTGCCGGGCAAAAGGCCGTCGAAGGAATGGTTGATGTCGGTGACCAGCACATTGCGGGTTTCAATGAACACGTGCGGGCGCTTGCGCCCTATCAGCGCGTCGCGCGCGTTCATGAAGATATTGAGCAGTGCCACTTCGGCCTGCGTGGGGTCGATGCGGCAATTGCGCAGGTCGGCCTCGAAGTCGAACTCCACCAGAACATCGGCGCCGAAGGTCCGCTCCATCATGGGCCGCAGGTCATCGACCAGGTGGTTGAGGTTGAGCACGCGCCCATGCAGTTTCTGCTTGCGGGCGAAGGCCAGCAACTGCTTGGTCAGGGTGCTGGCGCGCTCCACCGCCGTCTGCGCGTGCCCCACACTGCGGCGGATGCGATTGAGGTCGACCTGAGTCTTGTCAGCCTCATTGGCGATCAGCCCCAGGTACCCACTCATCACCTGCAACAGGTTGTTGAAATCGTGGGCGATACCGCCTGTGAGCTGGCCCAGCGCCTCCATTTTCTGGGCCTGGCGCAAGGCGTCCTCGGCATCGCGACGGCGGCTGACGTCCAGCTGCGAGGCAAAGTGATAGATCAGGTCGCCGCGCTCATTGAAGATCGGCGAGATGAACAGCGCGTTCCAGAAGCTGGAGCCATCCTTGCGGTAATTGAGAATTTCCGTGGCGATATCCACACGCTGTTCGATGCTATCGCGCAAGGTTGCGACCACCTCGGTATCGGTTTCCGGGCCCTGCAGGAACCGGCAATTGCGCCCGAGGATCTCTGCCAGCTCATAGCCGGTCATGTCGAGGAACGCCCGGTTGGCGAAAATGATGGGGTTATCGTCACGGTTGGGATCGGTGACGATCATGGGCATCCGCGTGGTTTCCACGGCCGCGAAGAACATGTCGTGGGGCAGCTCGGAAATATCCCCTGAAGCCTGGTTACTGACGCGGGCCTTTTTACTGCTCACGGAAAACTCCTCGATCATTACCGATGCAGGTCCAATCTGGACAACGACAGCGGGCAGATTGCTCAATGCAGACAGCAGCGCTGCCAGGCCTGCGCTGCCGGCGCATGTGGCCCACCGAATTTGCCAATAAATTGCCGTTTCTGAACGTTGCCGACTTGCCGAGTTCCCCGGCATGGACCATCTTGAAAGCAGCCACCGCAGGAGTCGTATCCATGAGAGCACTGACTTACCACGGGCCGCAGGACGTTCGCGTCGACAATGTTCCGGATCCCATCCTCGAGCACGACGACGACGTCATCTTGCGAGTCACCGCCACAGCCATTTGCGGTTCTGACTTGCACCTGTACCACGGCAGGATCCCGGAGACCAAACCTGGCGACATTTTCGGCCACGAATTCATGGGCATCGTCGAAGAAACCGGGCGCGGGGTTACCCACTTGCAGGTCGGTGACCGCGTGGTGATCCCGTTCGTGATCGCCTGTGGTAGCTGCTTCTTCTGCCAGCTCGACCAGTTCGCCGCCTGCGAAACCACCAACCGAGGCCGCGGCGCCATCGTCAACAAGAAAAGCATCCCACCCGGCGCCGCCCTGTTCGGTTACAGCCACCTCTACGGTGGCGTGCCCGGCGGCCAGGCCGAGTATGTGCGCGTGCCGAAGGCCAATGTCGGCCCGTTCAAGGTGCCGACAGCGCTGCCCGACGACAAGGTGTTGTTCCTCTCCGATATCCTGCCCACCGCCTGGCAAGCAGTTACCAACGCCCAGGTGGGCCAGGGTTCGACGCTGGCGATCTACGGTGCCGGCCCGGTCGGGCTGCTGAGTGCCGCCTGTGCGCGGATGCTGGGCGCCCAGACCATCTTCATGGTAGATGCCAACCAGCACCGCCTGGCCTTCGCCCACGACACCTATGGCGTAGTGCCGATCAATATCGAGGACGACGACGACCCGGCCGACAGCATCATCCGCCTCACCCCGGGTATGCGTGGGGTAGATGCCGTGATTGACGCGGTAGGTTTCGAAGCCAAAGGCAGTACCGCCGAAGCGGTGTTGACCGCACTGAAGATCGAGGGCAGTAACGGCAAGGCACTGCGCCAGAGCATTGCCGCCGTACGCCGCGGGGGCATCGTCAGTGTGCCGGGGGTATACGCCGGGTACGTACACGGGTTCATGTTCGGCGATGCCTTCGACAAAGGCCTGACCTTCAAGATGGGCCAGACCCATGTGCAGAAGTTCCTGCCCGAACTGCTCGCCTGTATCGAGAACGGGCGCCTGCAACCCGAACTCATCGTGACACATCGCATGGCCCTGGAGGAGGCGGCCTTCGCCTACAAGATGTTCGATCAGAAGAGCCACGACTGCCGCAAGGTCATACTGGTTCCAGGTGCTGCGCCAAGTAACCTGGCCGCGAGCGTTGGCACAGGGTTACCACGCCATCGTTGAGGCGAGGTCTGCTACCGGCGGCGTTGCTCAGGCCAGCTGGATGAACACCGCATAGGCACCCAGGATCAGCCAGAACACCAGGAATATCCACGGTGTACGCAGCGAGAACAGCAGCGACTTGCGGTGCCCGGCCTGTGATGTTTCCGCCTCACTGAACAGAGGCGACTCGTCATAGGCCAGGCCCATCAACGGCTCGCTGCGCAGCAAATGGCTCTGTTTGAGTTGCCAGTGCTCGATGATGCGATAGGCCGCGCGGATACCGGGCCAGGCATTGAGCGAGCTGAGTATGCCAAGCAAGGCCAGAAACGGCGGGACCATCAGGGTGAACATTTCGCCCCAGCTCTGGTTGAGGTTACCCATCGATGACACGAACGCGATGACCAGAAATGACTGTGCGGCCAGGTAGGCGTCGGTGCGGTTGGCAAGAATACTGGTCTCATACTGGATTTCACCGCGATAGAAATCCAGCCGCTCCTTGGGTGAGCCGAACATATGGGCGTTGTGTGCGCTGACCTCATGCTCCGGCGTGGTGGGGGTTATGATGCGCGGCACAGGTCGGCTCCTGATGGGTGAGATCTGATGAACCCTGGCGGTTGCAAGCACGCCCAGCCTCAGGCGCCGTGCTCACCCTTCTCGCGCGCTTCCTTCTGGGCGGTGGAGTCATGCGAAGTGCCCCCGGAGCCATCCGGGCGCTGGGCATCGTTGTCGCGCTCCTGTTCGCCTGTGGTTTCGGCCTGCTCGGTGGCTTTGTCCTTCTCTGACGCTGTCATGGTGCTTATCCTCTGCTGTGTGGTGTTAATGAGGGCCGGTAACATGAATCTGTAGCCCCCGACGAAGTTCAGCGGGTCTTGCCAAAGCAGGATCAACGGCAGGCGGCGTGCGGGCGGTCTCAGCTTTTGCCCGGCCCGCCATTCGAGAACTTCTTCACATCAATGGGCTGGGCAACGAACTCCGGGCCATCCCCCGAGGCGCGCCAGCGCACATTCCCGATGCCATAGCGCTCAGCCATGGGGCGGCTGACCTTCTTGATCGTGTGCTGGCCAAAGCGGGGAATAATTCCTACGCCTGCATCACAGCTCGCCCAGTGCCAGGCCTCGGCGTTGTCCATACGCCCCAGGCGGATGATGAAGGTGCGAAATTCACCGTGAAGCTCATACTCGATCACATACAACTGCTGCCCTGCCATTGGACTCTCCTCCATCGATTCAGACTAATGGAGTGAACCGACGCTAGAAAATTCAGAAATTTTTGACCACTTGGTCATTCCCCTGCTCAGTACGCCGGTTCGCTGATCAACCGCATTGAACCTTGCCGCTTGGCGCTGGCTCAACACTTCACGACCGTGACCTTTTTCCCGCCTATGAGGGGTACCACATGAACGCAATCGAACTGTTGATCCAGGACCACCAGTTGGTGAAGAAACTGCTCGAAGAACTGTCCTCGACTACCGAGCGCGCGGTAAAGAAGCGTGCCGAGCTGCTTGCACGGATCAAGCAGGAACTCGACATCCACACGGCCCTGGAAGAAGAGATCCTGTACCCGGCGATCAAGCAGGCCGGCGGCAAGGAAGAGGCCAAGATGTATTACGAGGCCAAAGAGGAACACCGCACTGTCGACTCGCTGGTCATCCCGGACTTGCTGCACACCGAAACCGGCACTGTGGAGTTCGCCGGCAGGGTCAAAGTGATGAAGGAGCTGCTCGAACACCATATTGAGGAGGAAGAAAGCGAGCTGTTCCCCACTGCCCGCAAGCTGTTGGGCAAGCAGGAGCTGGAGGAAATGGGGCGGGCCATGGAGGCGCAGAAGAAATTGCTCAAGGAAGAGCAGCGAGCGGCATGACCTTGGCCTGCGCGCCCTCCCCGGGCGCGCAGCCACCGGCTTTATTCAGTAGGCGATTCAGTGTTGATCATAGGTGCCGCCTCTGCCAGCGCAAAGGCCCGGCGCTGCTCACGCCGACGGGCGAACGCACGCGCAGGCAACGGCTCCAGGCGTTGTGGCTGGCCAGTCAGCAAGGCGCGCTCGATTGCCGCCACTACCCGCACGTCGCGCCAGCCTTCGTCACCGTCAGGTTCCGGCATTTCGTTGCGCAGAATGCAGTCGGAGAAATAAGCGGTCTCCCCGGCAAACTGGTCGACAATCGGGTTGACGTGCACACGCGTTTCGCCACCGATCGTGGCACGGTAACTGATAGCGACCCCTTCCCCGTAGCCGAAGCAAGGCGAAGCTTCGATCTCGCCTTCTGTACCCAACAGCTGGAAGCGTTCGGTGTCTGGCAACGTGTAGCTGACGGTGAACTGCGCCAGCCGCTCTTCGGGAAAGCGCAGGCTCACAGTGACCGTGTCCCAGGTTTGCAGGGTGCTGCCCGGCGAGTGGACCCCCACTGCGCTGACCTCGATCGGTTCGGCATTGAACAACTGGCGGACCATGTTCAGCGGATAAGGGCCCATGTCGGGCACCGGCCCGGCAGCAAAACCGTTCTGTGCCCGGTGGTTGCCAGGTTTGACCCGTTGGGTGAAGGTCGAGGTAAACAACCGCGGGTCGCCGAAATGGCCAGCATGCACACGCTCGATCATGTCCAGCGTGCCAGGCTCGCAGTGCAAGCGGTAGGCAATCATCAGCTTTGCCCCCGAGCGGTTCGCCGCCTCGATCATCGCTTTGCAATCCGCCTCGCTGGTGCCCATCGGCTTTTCCAGCAGCACGTGGATACCGGCCTCCAGTGCGGGGATCACAAACTCGCGATGGCGGAAATTAGGTGTAGCAACATACACCGCGTCCACCTCACCGGCGCTTAACAGCGTCGCATACTCCTCGTAGGCATAGGCTTTGAGCCCATATTGGGCGGCCAGGTGAGATGCCTTCTGCGCATCGCCGGTGACCAGTGCGGTGATTACCGAGTTGTCGGTCTGGCCGATGCCGGGCATGAACGCGCCTTGGGAAATCGAACCACCGGCCACTACGCCATAGCGAATCTTGCCTGCTGCGGTAGGCATTGAGCTGTTCCTTTTCATCGGGATGGTTGAGCGCTTGAGCCATCAATTCGGGCGAGCCGATGGGTGGAGAAAATCCAGATATCGGCCTGCCCCAGGGCTGGATACGTGGTCCTGATCAGAACCGTGACGTGCGTTTGATCATTCGCGCAGCTTTCCATCGACCTGCGCCAACTGCCGCTTGATGGCCTCGGTTTCTGCTTCCTGCTCTTTGATGGACGTGGGCGTAATCACCTTGTCTACCGCTTCGATCTTGGGGTCGGGTTTCTCAAGCACAGGGCCAGGCACCTGCTCGCCACGTTGTGCCTCTTCCGAGGAAACGGCGCGTGGAACCTTGTCGCCGGTCTTGCCATCGGTGTGTTTCATGAGTTTCTCCTCAGCTACGTCAGGTGTATTCAGAAGAGCATGCAGGCTGGCAAAAGTTTGATTTGCCTTCCCTCAAGGCCCAGTGCCGGCGTTGCCGAGTGGTCAGTTTGTGTTCCCATGGGCAGATTGAATGGAACGGTCAACGCGGCCACACCGCCTAACGCCGTACCCACTCACCCTCAGGAGAACCACCATGATCGACCCTTCTCATCCCGACCCCTATGTTGACGAGATACCCCACAACCCCGGCGAGCCAGTACCCGAACCCGAGCCACCGGTGCAAGCGCCCGATTGGCCGGAAGGCCAGGTTCCGCCTGAGGAGCAGTCCGACGGTTGAACCCAGCCATGCACCATCCGTCGCGCGCTACGCACGGAGGGTGCGCCGACCAGGACCAATTAGAGGTGATCAACCTTGCTGGAGACTCACCATGAAGACTTTCAAGCCCCACGCGCTGTTTTTGGCACTATGCCTTGGAGCCAGTGCGCCGCTGGCCCTGGCCGCCACCGACATGAATGACCAGCGTGCCCCTGCTACCCACACGGATGACAGCGGCCACATGAACGGCAACGGCGGCGCTACCGGGTCCGGCACACCAAGCGATGGCATGGGTACCGGCGCCGGCGGTACCGACAGCAATGACACGGATAAAACAGGTGGAGATGGCACCACCCAGGGCTCGGGTAGTGGCGGGACAGGGAACGGCACCGGAACGGGTCAGGGTGGCGGATCTGGAACAGGTGGCAGCGGCGGGAATGGCGCCGGTGGTTGAGCCAGCCAGCCGTAGCGCGGTATGTGCCCACTCGGGTGGCCCGCGCGCACTCACTTGAAACTTTACCGCCCGCTGCCCAGTCCAGACCCCTATCGATCACGCCTAGGGGGAACATGATGAGCAGCACAGTGGGTGACTTTCTGGTGGAGCGTCTGTACCAATGGGGTGTGCGGCGTATTTTTGGCTACCCTGGCGACGGTATCAACGGGGTGTTCGGTGCCTTGCGGCGGGCTGAGGGCAAGATCCAGTTCGTGCAGGCACGCCATGAGGAAATGGCCGCATTCATGGCCAGTGCACACGCCAAGTTCACCGGTGAACTTGGCGTGTGCATCGCAACTTCCGGCCCAGGCGCTTCGCACCTGCTGACGGGCTTGTATGATGCGCGCATGGATCACCAGCCGGTTCTGGCGATTGTAGGCCAGCAGGCGCGCGCCGCGCTCGGCGGGCACTATCAGCAGGAGCTGGACCTGGTGTCGATGTTCAAGGACGTTGCCGGGGCCTTCGTGCAGCAGGCGTCAACCCCAGCGCAAGTGCGGCACCTGCTTGACCGCGCGGTACGCACTGCCGTCGGCGAGCGCCGGGTTACCGCTGTCATTCTCCCCAACGACTTGCAGGACCTGCCTTATGAGGACCCACCGCGGGCCCACGGCACCGTGCACTCCGGCGTTGGCTACAGCAAGCCCAAGGTGGTCCCGTTCGCAGCCGACCTGCAGCGCGCCGCCGAGGTGCTGAACGCGGGGCGCAAGGTGGCGATACTGGTGGGTGCAGGCGCGCTGCAGGCCAGCGAACAGGTGGTGGCGGTGGCTGAAGCACTGGGTGCTGGCGTGGCCAAGGCGCTGTTGGGCAAGGCGGTATTGCCCGACGATCTGCCGTGGGTGACCGGGGCGATAGGCCTGCTAGGCACCGAGCCCAGTGCGCACCTGATGAACGAATGCGACACTTTGCTGATGATCGGTTCCGGCTTCCCCTACGCCGAATTCATGCCCAAGGAAGGCCAGGCCCGTGGCGTGCAGATCGACCTGCAGCCAGACATGCTCAGCTTGCGCTACCCGATGGAAGTCAACTTGGTGGGGGATGCCAGCGAAACACTGCAGGCCCTGCTGCCGCTACTGGAGCACAAGACCGATCGGCGCTGGCGGGCCAAGGTCGAAGGCTGGCGCGGCAAGTGGGACAAGACCTTGGCCAAGCGGGCCATGGCCAAGGCAGACCCCATCAACCCGCAGCGGGTCGTGCACGAACTCTCCCCGCGCCTGCCCGACCATGCCATTGTCACCAGCGACTCGGGTTCCTGCGCCAACTGGTATGCCCGCGACCTCATGGTGCGCCAAGGCATGCAGTGTTCGTTGTCAGGGGGCCTGGCGAGCATGGGCGCGGCGGTACCTTATGCCATCGCCGCCAAGTTCGCCCACCCGCAGCGTGGCGTGATCGCGCTGGTAGGTGACGGCGCGATGCAGATGAGCAACCTGGCCGAGCTGATTACCGTTGCCAAGTACTGGCAGCAATGGGACAACCCCCAGTGGATCTGCGCGGTGTTCAACAACGAAGACCTCAACCAGGTCACCTGGGAACAACGGGTCATGGAAGGCGACCCGAAGTTCGAGGCTTCACAGTCAATTCCTGATGTGCCTTATCACCTGTTCGCCATCTCCATCGGCCTGCAGGGTATCTACGTGGAGCGAGAGGAGGATATCGCCGACGCGTGGGAGCGGGCGCTGGCGGCTGACCGGCCTGTGCTGATCGAGTTCAAGACCGACCCGAATGTGCCTCCCCTGCCCCCACACATCAAGTTGGAGCAGGCCAAGAACTTCGCCAGCAGCCTGCTCAAGGGCGACCCTGACCAGGCCGGGGTCATCGTGCAGGCGGCCAAACAGGTGCTCAGCTCGGTGCTGCCGGGCAAGAAGTAACGCACCACAAGACTGCGCTACCGGAATGGGCCTCGGCTGTTCCGGTAGCCACCGAGGCAGAGCGCTTTGCCCGTTGCCTCAGTTGCGGCGGCGGCCGCCCAATTCGACCCACACAGGGGCGTGATCGCTGGCCTTGGCCTCATTGCGCACCCAGGCATCTACCCCCGCCCCTTTCAGGTAAGGGGCGAGCTCGCGGTTGAGCAGCAGGTGGTCGATGCGCAGCCCGGCGTTACGTGCCCAGTGATTGCGGAAGTAATCCCAGAAGGTGTACACGCGCTCGTCCGGGTACAGGTGGCGAACGGCATCCGTCCAACCTTGCGTCAGCAGACGCTCGAAACAGGCACGAGACTCTGGCTGCAACAAGGCATCCTTGAGCCAGGAACGTGTGTCGTAAATGTCCAGGTCCGTGGGCACCACGTTGAAATCACCCGCCAGGAGCGCTGGGTGCCCATTGGCATACAGCGTTTGCGCATGCTGGATCAGGCATTCGAACCAGCGCAACTTGTAATCGAATTTCGGCCCAGGCTGCGGATTACCGTTGGGCAGATACAAGCACCCGACCAGCAGCCCATGCGCCGCTGCTTCCAGGTAACGGCTCTGGGTGTCGTCCTCCATGCCTGGCAGGCCACGTCGCACCTCCAGCGGCTCGCTGTCACGCGCCAGAATGGCCACGCCGTTCCAGGCGGGCTGGCCCTGATAAACACAGCCGTAACCTGCCGCTTCAATTTCCTGGCGCGGAAACTTGTGATCGGCGGCCTTCAACTCCTGCAGGCAGGCGATGTCGGGCCGTTCGCGCTTCAACCACTCCAGCAACGCAGGCAAGCGACTGCTGATGCCATTGATGTTGAACGTGGCGATGCGGAGGCTTTTCATGCGTCAGGGTCATTCACATGGGCCTGAACTGCGTCTTCCAGCGCTCGCACATGGGCTTCGTCAGCCAGTGCCTTGAGCGCCAGCCAGTCGTCCCAGTCGAGTGTGCCATCGTCGCGCAGTGCCTCGGCGGTGCGCAGCAGTTCATGGTGGTAGGCGTCTGGCGATTCGCTGCGGTAACTGACGTCGTCGTACTGCGCGTACCACGCTGCCAGCTCGGGAATGCTGCGTTCGATACTCATGGCGCTGCCCTCGCTCAATCATTAAGGGTGAGAGCACCTCGAGCGCGCGATGTTCAGTCCGGGTGCATCGGCGGTAGAGCGCGGCCGGCCACTGCGCAACAGAACGACGCAGGAACCGGCCCCAAAAAAAACCCGTGCGCCAGGCATGGGCCGCTCAGTGAGCAACACCCGCTCTGGATCAGTTATCCAGTTCGTCCTTGACGACCTTGCCGTCGCGCGGATCGACCTTGAACTCGTACTGCTTGCCATCGGCTTTGATGCCCTCACCTTCCCAATGGCCGTCATCGGCCTCGATCTTGGTGATTTGCGTGTAGCCAGCGCCCTTCAGCGTCGCTTCCGCCTGGTCTTTGCTCACCTTCCAGTCAGCACCAGGCTGGTCCGCCCACGCCGCCGTACTGCCCAGCGCGGTCGCCAGCGCCAGGCCAGTGAACAGTCGAGTCATCGTCTTCATCGCCAACATCCTTTTTCATGAAAGTTAGCGGTACGACTGGCGGCCGCACCTCAGCGTTCAGTTTTGTTTCGGGGGCATGGATGCGATGTCATCAGCCAGCACCGCCGGTGTATTGCGTTGGAACTTCACGGCGTGACGATGGCCTCCTTCTCAGGCCTATCGAAAACGGAGAATCACGATGTACGACAAACTGAATGGCAAACGCGTGGCATTCCTGGTAACTGACGGTTTTGAACAGGTCGAGTTGACCGGCCCACGTGAAGCCCTGGAACAAACAGGCGCGGTGGTCGATATCCTGAGCGAAAAGGACGGCACGGTACGCGGCTGGAACCATGACAAACCGGCTGACGAGTTTACCGTGGATGCCACCTTCGACAGCGCGCAGGTGGACCTGTACGACGCCATTGTGTTGCCGGGCGGGGTGCAGAACTCCGATACCATCCGCCTGATCGAGGGCGCGCAAACGCTGGTAAAAAGCCACGCTGCGGCAAACAAGCCACTGGCAGTGATCTGCCACGGGGCCTGGCTGCTGATATCGGCGGGCCTGGTAAAGGGCAAGCGGATGACCAGCTACCAGACCTTGCAGGACGATATTCGCAACGCCGGGGGCGAGTGGGTGGATGAGAAGGTGGTGGTAGACGGCCACCTGATCAGCAGCCGCAAGCCGGACGATATCCCAGCCTTCAACGATCAGTTGATCAAAGCACTGAGCGAATGAACCGCGTCAGCCAAGGCAGGCTGAGGTCGCGTTGATGCTGTGAGTTTTGCGCACCCGGTCATGCAGCGGGTGCTCAAAGCTCCAACCGGCCTGCCAGCAAGGCACTCAGCACCCCGGCAAGGTCATCGCCCTGTTCATCCAGCAGCCGCAGGGGTATGCCTTGCAAGACCGATTGTGACCCGGCTAGGTCCGCACCGACCAACGCCAGCGGGCACGCGACATCCATCTGCAAGGCGCGCAGCTGGCGGGCCATTGTTGCGCTCACCGAGCCCTGTGCGGCAATCACCAACGCTGCAGGCTGCACGGCGGCGCAGACCAGCGCCAGCTCTTCCAGTGGCTGATCACAGCCAAGCACGTCAATGCGCTGTTGCTCGCTGCTCAGCAACAGACCGGTGCACAGCAACTGCGCTTCAGCATGCCCTTCAGTGCCCGCCATTATCACGCGCGGCGCATTGGCCTGGTTCATCTGCAGGCGCATCAGTAGGCGCGCACGCAAGAAATTATCGAAGAACACCCATTGGCTGCGTTGGCCGAAGGCTCGCCCGGCAGCCAGTTGCTGCCAGACCGGCATCAGCACTTCGCGCAGCACCGTCGCCTTGGGCAACAACGTGAACAACTGGCCATGCAGCGCATCCAGCGCTTGGGCATCGAACGCCTGGGTAGCACGCAGCAGCGCTGCGCGCCATTCGGCAAAGGCCGAATCCGACTGCATGGCGGCTTTCGGCTGGGCGGCGAGGCGCTCACCGACCTTGCTGATCGGCAGCCCATGGTTGGTCCAGTGCAGAATGTCGCGGATACGCTGCACATCCTCGGCCGTGTACAGCCGGTGACCACCGTCGGTGCGCTGCGGGCGGAGCAAGCCGTGGCGCCGCTCCCAGGCGCGCAGGGTCACCGGGTTGATGCCCGTCAGGGTAACCACATCGCGCATGGGCAGCAGGTCGGCTTGAGTAGTATCAGTCATTGCACGGGTCGTCCGGGAAGTGCCCCATTCTAAACCGATACACACCTTCTGCGCAGTGCCGAACTGGGTCATCATGCAGCAAACTGCGCGCGAAGCCCTGCACAAAGGCTACGCTGCGCTTACTGAACATGACATTTGCGTAGGTAGCGCTACATGATCACTGCAAAACTCCTGCAACTGATGGTCGAGCAATCCAACGACGGCATCGTCGTAGCCGAGCAGGAAGGCGAAGACAGCATCCTCATCTATGCCAACACAGCTTTCGAGCGGCTGACGGGCTACCAGGCCAGGGACATCCTGTACCAGGACTGCCGCTTCTTGCAGGGCGCCGACCATGACCAGGAAGCCGTACAGCGCATCCGCGAGGCGATTCGTGACGGCAAGCCGTGCCGGGAAGTCCTGCGCAACTACCGCAAGGACGGCAGCCCGTTCTGGAACGAATTGTCCATCAGCCCAGTATTCAACCAAGCGGATCAACTGACCTACTACATCGGCATTCAGCACGATGTTTCCCGGCAGGTAGAGGCCGAGGCGCGGATCAAGGCGCTGGAAGCCGAGGTCGCTGAACTGCGGCAACAGCTGGCGCAACGCGAAAGCTGAAATAGCTATACAAAAACTTTGACTTGTACAATTTTTGTCGTAGGCTTCGAGTATACCTGTACAACAATCGGGTGTTGTACAGGATTGTCCGGAGCCGAGCATGTCCGCTTACCTGCAGCAGTTCGCCGAACGCTTTGCCCACCTTGACGTGGACAGCCTCGATTCACTGAACACCCTGTACAGCGAAGACGTTGTCTTCCGCGACCCCCTGCATCAAATTCACGGGCTCGACGCCCTGCAGGCCTATTTCGCCCAGTTGTACGCCAATGCCCGCGATATCCGCTATGCCTTCGCCGCGGCGGACGAGGTGCTACCTGGCCAGGGTTACCTGCGCTGGACCCTCGAGTTTCGTCACCCACGGCTGGCACGGGGGGCACCGATAACGGTGCAAGGCTGCAGTTTTCTGCAGTGGCGTGACCGCGTCCATTTTCACCAGGATTTCTTCGACGCCGGCGCCCTGTTGTATGAGCACGTTCCACTGATGGGCGGGGCCATTCGCTGGCTCAAAGGCAGGCTGGCATGAGCCGCTGCTGGTTGACAGGCGCTAGCAGCGGCCTTGGCGCAGCCCTGGCGCAAGCGCTGCTGGAACAAGGGCACCAGGTCGCGTTGGGTGGCCGTCGCAGCCAGGCACTGCTGCCGTTGGCCGAGCGGTATCCGGGGCAGGTGCTGTTGGCCGAGGGCGACATTGCCGACGCTGCACAAGTGGCACAGATGGCCGCCCGCATCGAGCAAGCCTGGGGTGGGCTGGACATGGCGGTCTTCAATGCAGGCACTTGTGAATACCTGGAGCCCGGCCACTTCGACCCGGCGCTTGTCGAACGCGTGGTACGCACCAACCTGCTGGGCGTGAGCAACTGCCTGGCCGCCGCCCTGCCCTTGCTGCGGGCAGGCGTGCGCCCGCACCTGGTGGTGGTCGGCAGTTCGGTAACCTGGCTGGCCTTGCCCCGTGCCGGAGCCTACGGGGCGTCCAAGGCAGCCGTGCGTTACCTGGTGGAGTCGCAGCTGATCGACTTGGCACGCGAGGGTATCGACGTGACGTTGGTCAGCCCGGGCTTTGTCGATACGCCGTTGACCCGCCGCAACGACTTCCCCATGCCGCAACTGTGGTCTGCCGAGCGCGCGGCACAACATATTGCCAAGCGCTTGCCCCGGCGCCCGCTTGAAATCAACTTCCCGAGCCTTTTCACCTGGGGCCTGCGTGTGCTCGGGGCCCTGCCCCCGCGTCTGCGCCTGGCCCTGGGCCTGCGCTTGGCCCGCCACGAACAGGACTGACCCATGCGCATCGCCATTATTGGAAGCGGCATTGCCGGCCTCACCTGTGCCTACCTGCTCTCCCGTCGCCACGCGGTCACGGTGTTCGAAGCCGCGAGCTGGGTCGGCGGCCACACCCACACCGTGGACGTGGACTGGGCAGGCGAGCGCTATGCCATCGATACTGGCTTCATCGTGTTCAACGACTGGACCTACCCGAACTTCATTCGTTTGCTCGAGCAACTGGATGTGGGCTCACAACCCACGCAGATGAGCTTCTCCGTAAACGACCCGCTCAGCGGCCTGGAATACAACGGTCATAGCCTCGACACCCTGTTCGCACAACGCAGCAACCTGCTGTCACCGGGTTTCTGGGGGATGCTGCGCGAAATCCTGCGCTTCAACCGGCAGGCTATCGCCGACCTGGATGCAGGGCGAATAGACGATCACACCACGCTGGGCAGCTATCTTCAGGCGCAAGGCTACGGGCAACGTTTTGTCGATCACTACGTGGTGCCCATGGGCTCGGCGATCTGGTCGATGTCCCGGGCCGACATGCTGGCTTTTCCGTTGCAGTTCTTCGTGCGCTTTTGCCGCAACCACGGCCTGCTGTCGGTCAATAAGCGGCCGCAATGGCGGGTGATAGAAGGTGGTTCACGCAGCTATATCGGCCCGCTGAGCCGGCGGTTTGCCGAACAGGTACGGCTTGACTGCAAGGTTCACCGGGTCGACCGAGACCAGGATGGGGTGACCCTGCACAGCGCTGCCGGCACCGAGCGCTTCGACAAAGTGGTATTCGCCTGTCACAGCGACCAGGCCCTTGCCCTGCTGCAGGCACCGAGTACACAGGAGCAGGCAGTACTGGGCGCCATCGGCTACGCCGACAATGATGTGGTGCTGCACACCGACACCCGCCTGCTGCCCCGCCGGCGCAAAGCCTGGGCCAGTTGGAACTACCGCCTGGCCGGCGACGGTCAGGCACCGGCCGCGCTGACCTACAACATGAATATCCTGCAAGGCCTGCAGGCGCCGGTGACGTTCTGCGTGAGCCTGAACCAGACCGCCCTGATCGACCCCGCCCAGATCATCGCCCGCTTCAGTTACGCCCACCCGCAATACAGCCTGGCGGCGCTGGCCGCACAGGCCCGGCATGCGCAGCTGCAAGGCGGTCAGCACAGCTATTTCTGCGGGGCCTACTGGGGCAACGGCTTTCACGAGGACGGCGTCACCAGCGCGCTGCAGGTGGCCAGCCATTTCGGGGAACAGCTATGAACAGCGGTCTGTGCCTGGGCTGGCTCAGCCACCGGCGCCTGAGCCCGCGGCCGCACGCCTTCCGCTACCAAGTCGGCATGTTCTACCTGGACCTGGACGAGCAAGCCTGGCTGATGACCCTGTCGCGCTGGTTACGGCGCTCGCGCCTGGCGCCGCTGAGCTTCCGTGAAACCGATTACCTGCCGGCCTTTACCGGCCAAGGGCAATCGCTGGCCGGCGCCGCGCGGCGGTTGGTGGGCCGAGCCACGGGCCAGGTGCCGGAAGGGCCGGTACGCCTGCTGACCCAGCTGCGTTGCTGGGGACTGGCGTTCAACCCGGTGAGTTTCTACTTCTGCCACGACCGCGATGGGCACCTGGCGGCAATCCTGCTGGAAGTACGCAACACCCCTTGGCGAGAGCGCTTCCACTATGTGCTGCCCGTACAGGGCGGGCTGGCGCAGCCGTTCGCGGTGAACAAGGCCTTTCACGTGTCGCCGTTCATGCCGCTGGACATGGACTACCGCTTGCGCTTCCACCTCGACGAGAGCCGGGTGCGCATCCACATGGAAAACTGGCAAAGCGGCCACAAGGTCTTCGAAGCCGACCTGGCACTACGGCGCCAACCCTTGGACCGTCCCGCCTTGCACCGCTACATCCTAGCCTTCCCCTGGATGAGCCTGCGCACCCTGACGGGCATCTACTGGCAAGCCCTGCGCCTGTTCTGCAAGCGCACGCCTATTCACGACCACACCGCCAGCCAGGGCGACCTGGCACTTGGCCAACCTTGCGAGGACTCCGATCATGTCCAATCCCACCCTGAGCGTTAGCAAGTCAGCAGGCATCGCCCCTTGGTTGGGGGCGCTGGCGCGCAACGCTGTGCTGGCACAACTGGGCAAGTTGCGCCATGGCCACCTGCGTGTGCTCTGCCATGGTCAACAATGGGCCTTCGGTGATGCCGCCAGTGCCCTGCAGGCGGAGGTGGAAATTCTCGATGATGCTGCCTGGAACCTGCTGGCGAGCAATGGTTCGATCGGTGCCGGTGAGGGCTATATCCATGGTTACTGGCGCAGCCCGGACCTGGCACTGGTCACGCGGTTGTTCGTCGCCAACCTCGAGGTGCTCGACGCCCTCGAAGGGGGCCTGGCGCGGTTGGGCCGGCCTGCCCTGCGCCTGCTGCACCGGCTCAACCGCAACAGCAGGCGCGGTGCGCGACGCAACATACTGGCCCATTATGACTTGGGCAACGCATTGTTCGAACAGCTGCTGGACCCGACCATGATGTACTCGGCTGCCCAGTTCGAGCACCCCGACCAACCCCTTGAACACGCCCAGCTTCGCAAGCTGCAACGCATCTGCGAAAAGCTTGAACTGGGCCCGGAAGACCACCTGCTGGAGATCGGCACTGGCTGGGGCAGCCTTGCCATCCATGCGGCCAGCCATCATGGTTGCCGGGTCACCACCACCACCCTGTCCCAGGCGCAATACAGCCATACCCTGCAACGGGTCAAAGACCTGGGGCTGGAGCGGCAGATCACGGTGCTGCAGGAGGACTACCGAGACCTGCGCGGCACATTCGACAAGCTGGTGTCGATCGAGATGATCGAGGCTGTAGGCCACCGCTACCTGCCCACGTACTTCCGCCAGTGTGGAGCGTTGCTCAAGCCCGATGGCCTGATGCTGATCCAGGCGATCACCATTCGCGACCAGCGCTATGCTCAGGCACGGCGCTCGGTGGACTTCATCCAGCGCTATATTTTCCCCGGCGGCGCCCTGCCCTCGCTCAGCGTGCTGGTCGATACGGCCAGCCGCCAGACAGCGCTGAACCTGGTTCACATGGAGGATTTCGGTGTCGACTATGCTCTGACGCTGCGGCACTGGCACGACAATCTGAAGCAGTCGCGCGCCGCGCTCGCGGCGTTGGGTTATGACGAGACGTTCCAGCGCCTGTGGGAGTTTTATCTGTGCTACTGCCAGGGCGGTTTCGAGGAGCGTGCCATTGGCGTGGCGCAGCTGTTGTGGGCGGCGCCGAACGCGCGTCGCGCGCCGCTGCCTGTACCAGCGTGATGGTTACCCGCGGCCAGGTTGCCAATGCGCTGTGGCTGCAATTGGGCTGGTGGTTGTGCATATGGGGCGCCAGCACACCTTGGGTGCCGGTGCTGGTACCTGTGGGCCTGGCGCTACACCTGTGGACATGCACACAGCCGCGGGCAGAAGCTTGGGCGCTGTTACGCGTAACCCTGATTGGCTGCCTGCTGGACAGCCTGCTAGGCAGTTTTGGCGTATTTGATTTTCATGCCTGGCCGTTACCCTTGTGGCTGGCATCGATGTGGTTGGTGCTGGCCAGCGGTTTGCGCCATAGCCTGGCCTGGGCAGGCCGGCCGTTTTTGCGCGGTGCCGTGGTCGGCGCGGTTGCCGGCCCCCTGGCGTATCTGGGCGGCGCGAGGCTGGCCGATGTCACGCTGCCCCTGGGGCCTTTGGCAACCACCCTGATTCTAGTGCCGATCTGGGCCTTGGCCCTGCCCTTGCTGGTGCGCCTGGCCGCGTGGCGCTGATCGGCGACAGCGCTCGGAACAATAACGCACCTCGTCCCAGCAACGCGCCCAGCGCTTGCGCCAGGCGAATGGCCGGCCACACACCACGCACAGCTTGCTTGGCAGGTTTTGCTTCTTCACAGCGGCCTGCCTGCATCCAGCTCGGCGAGCAACTGCTCTCCACGTTGCCACACACCATCACGGCGCGCGGCAGCCATGCGGTCGAGGTTGCGGTAGACCATTGCCAGGCGCGGGTTGGCCGACAGGCGTTGACGGTGGCGCATAAGAAAATGCCAGTACAGCGCATTGAACGGGCAGGCATCGGCTTCCACCACCTTGTCTACCCGATAGCTGCAGGCCTTGCAGTGGTCGGACATCCGCTGGATGTAGCGCCCGCTGGCGCAATACGGTTTGGAGCCCAGGTAGCCACCGTCGGCATGCATCACCATGCCAAGCGTGTTGGGCAGTTCGACCCAGTCGAACGCATCGATGTAAACCGCCAGGTACCATTCACAGATGGCGGCAGGCGCGATGCCTGCCAACAGCGCAAAGTTGCCGGTCACCATCAGCCGCTGCACGTGGTGCGCGTACCCAAGCCGCAGCGTTTGCCCTATCGCTTGCGCCATGCAGCGCATGCGGGTGTTACCGGTCCAGTAGAACTCGGGCAAGGCGCGGGCGTTGCCGAAGTGGTTCAATGTGGCGTAGTCGGGCATGCGCAGCCAATACACGCCGCGGACATATTCACGCCAACCGATCAGTTGGCGGATGAAGCCTTCGGCGGCGTTCAGCGGCACCCTGCCTTCGCGCCAGGCCTGTTGCACGTCTTCGCACAACTGCCGCACATCGAGCAAGCCGATGTTCAGGGCCGCGCTGATGCGTGAATGGAAAAGATACGGCTCACCTTCGGCCATGGCGTCCTGGTAGTCACCGAATGCCGCCAGACCGAAGTCGAGAAAGTGCTGCCACAGTTCAAGCGCCTGCTGATGGGTGACGGGGTACTCGAACCCGTCTATCTCGCCGTAGTGGTCGCCGAAGCGCTGGCGTACCAGCGCCATCACCGCCAGGGTAATGGCATCGGGCGTAAAGCGCGCCGCGAACGGAGCGCCCAGGTAGCGAGGCAGTGGTTTACGGTTTTCACTGTCGAAGTTCCAAGTGCCCCCGGCAGGGCTGCCATCGGGCTCCAGCAGCAGGCCGCACCGCTTGCGCATACCGCGATAGAAATGCTCCATGCGCAGTTGCCGGCGACCCTCGGCCCAGCGCGCGAAGGCCTCACGCGAGCACAGAAAGCGGGTGTCGCGGTGCCACGTCAAGGGCAGCCCGGACTCGCGCAACGCGTGCTCGAGCCGCCACTCGCCACATTCGGTGAGGTCGATCTGCGCCGCGCCAAGCCGTTCTCGCCAGCGGCGCAGCTCACCGACGATGGTGCCGCTGTTGTCGCTGTCATCGATCGGTACGTAGTGCACTTGCCAGCCGCGCTCGCGCAGCGCCTGGGCAAAGTGGCGCATGGCGCTGAAAACGAGCACGATCTTTTGCGGGTGATGGGGCACATAGCGCGCTTCGCCCTCCACCTCTGCCATCAGGATAGCGTCCTGGGCAGGGTTCAGTGCCTTCAGGCTTGGCAGCTCCAGCGACAACTGGTCACCCAGCACCAGGCCCAGGCGCACGGGGCGGCCTACCACTGGCTGGCCAGGGTAATCGGCACCCGCAACGGTACAATGGGGCCGTCACGTTGCCCGCACATCTCATCATGCACCGACTGCTGCACCAGCACGCATGGCACCTCGGCCATGTCGGCCAGCAAATCGCGCAGTTCGGTTGTGGAGCGCAGCCGCACAGGCTGCCCTTGTGCATCGCTCAGGGTAACCGGGCCGGTTGCGGTGATGGCACGCAAAACGTAGAAGCCGCCTTCCAGCGACAGCACTTCAAGCTCTTCGATTTCGCCAGCATCCACGTGCTGGGCCAATGCATTCAGGTTCATGGCGTAGCCTCCGGCAGGCGGCGGAAGAACAGCGTGATCTGGCCGATCTCCACACCTAGTTTGCTCATGCTCGAGCGGTTGATCAGCGTGTCGTCATCCATCAGGTACATCCAGTCGTCCAGGTCCACCTCCCAGTGCTTGCCGTCCACCGGCAAGTCCAGCCGGTAACGCCAGCGCAGCGCATTGCCCGCCACTTCGCCGCGGGCCTCGCCGATCACGTCGCCGGCCGTGCCCCGCCAGCGCCCAGGCCCGTCCGGCACCAAGGTCCAAGTGCGCTGCTGGCGCGTGCCGTCGCTGTACACGAAGTGCTCGTCGAGAATCAGCCGCTCACCTTCCCGGCGGCTGTCAATGCGCACATGAAACCGCTTGACCACCTCGCCGGAACGCTTCTGGAACATGCCCCAGGCCTGAACCGGCCGGGAGAAGAACGCCGCCAGGTCGAGCTTGGGTTGCTCACCGGCATAATGCTCGACCCCCACGTTGCCGCAACTGCCCAACAGCAGGCAGCCAACCAGTAACAGCGCTTTGCCAACGTTCATGTCACGGCTCTCCATCGGTGCCGGCCAGCCCAAGCAAGCGCTGCCGTAATTGTGGGTCCCTGGCATTCGGGCCGAGCCAGATGGCGAAGAATGCCCGGGCAAAGACAGGGTCGGTGATTTCGCGGCTGAGTTTGCCGTCAACGTAAAAACGGCAGCCTTGGCCCGGCAGGTAAACACCCGTGATGCGCATGCCAGGGTGCACGTCAACGAATGCCTGTTGCAGCAGCGCGGTCAGTTGCGCGCTGCGTTGCGCCGTCATGCTGCCCCCGTCGAGCCTGCGCATTTCTGCAAGGCTGGCTTCGACCAAAGTGTCTCTCGACAGCGAGCGGTGGTAACGCAGCTCCAGCGCGAACGGCTCATCCCAGCGCTGCACGGGGCCGGCAGCCCACAGCCGCGCACTGTACAAACGCAGGCCCCACCAGCTGAAATCGCCTTCTCCCAGCCGTTGTGCGGCCGGCACATCCGAGCGCCAGTCCGCCACAGCCGCCGTGGCCAGAGCGGTCAGCAACAGACACAGGGATGTGAATCGGGCTGGGACTGCCATGCTGGCCTCGGCTGCCATGACTAATATTGTACAAACATAGCATCTTGTACAGGTTTGTCACCCTCAATGTACAGCTTTTTGTATCAGTTAAAAGGCAACCGCAGGGTTGCTGCCAAGCCCCCGCTCGGTCGGTTCTCAAGGTGAACATGCCCGCCCAGGCGGTCAATGATGGTGGCGACAATGGACAGCCCCAGCCCGGCACCGTTGGGGCTGTTACGGCTGTAGAAGCGCTCGAACACGCGCGCTATGTCAGCCGGCTCGATACCTGGGCCTTCATCCTCCACGATCAGCTCGAAACGGTTTTCCCGGCGCCTGAGCAGTACGCTGATGCGCCCTCCCGGGGGCGAGTGCTCGACGGCGTTGGAAACCAGGTTCTGGAACGCGATGGTCAACGCACCGGCGTCGATGCCCAGGTGGTGATCACCCTCACCGATATCCAGCGATGGCTCCAGGCCGCGGTCGAGTATCCAGGGAGTCAGCTCGGCCATGGTGTCGGTGACCACCTCACCCAGGTCGACCTTGACCGCGGCGTGCTGGCCCAGGCGCGGCTCGACACGGGCCAGGGTCAGCAACTGGTTGACCACCCGGGTCAGCCGGTCCACACCGCCAATCAGAAAGCCCAGCGCCTTGCGCCGTTCGGCCTCGCTCGCGGCCTCGAGTGCGTTCTGGGCATGCAGGCGCAACACCGCCAGCGGCGTGCGCATTTCATGGGCGGCGTCGGCAATGAAGCGGTGCTCGCGCCGCAGCATGTCTTCGATCTGCGCCAGCAGGCGGTTGATGGCCGCTTGCATGGGTTCCAGCTCCGAGGGCAATGGCGCCAGGCGCAAGGGTTCGAGTGAATCGGCGTGGCGCGCGCGAATGACCGTGGCCATGTTCTGCAAGGGGCGCAGCCCCCAGCCGATCGCGACCCATACCAGCAACACCAGGGCCAGGCTGCCGAGCAGGAAGGGGAACAAGGTATGGCGCACGATCCGGTCGATCAGGTCGTAGCGCACATCATCGCGTTCACCCACCCAGATGACCCAGTGCTTTTCCGGCACCGGTAACACGAAGCCGCGCCATTGCCGGTCACCACTGGAAAAGTCGTAGAACCCGGGTTCGGACGGCGGCAGCGACAGCTGCGGGGCACTGGGTGTATGCACCAGCAAGACGCCCCCCTCACCCCATACCTGGAATGCCAGCTTGCTCTCGTAGGGGTGGCCAACCCGGTGGTGGCCGGCCTGGGCCAAGGCGTCGTTGAACGCCTGGTACATGGCCTCGCGCGAGCCGCCCTGGACCGGCAGGCTCATGACCCCCTGCAGCAGGCGGGCATTCTGCGCCAGGTGGGCGTCGTACACTTCGTTGATCTCATGGCGACTGTCATGATAGTTGTACAACGTCAGCAGGCCTGTCCCCAGCAGCAACAGCAGCATGACCCGCCACAACGTCCTTCGCCGCAACGAGGTCATGCCTTGCCCTCGACCAGGTAGCCAATGCCCCGCACCGTGCGGATCAGGCCGTTGTTGAGCTTTTTGCGCAGGTGGTAGATGTGCACTTCCAGGGTATTGCTCTCGGGCTCTTCATCCCAGCCATACAGCAGCTGGGTCAGGCGTTCACGGGTGAACACCTTGCCCGGCTGGGCCAGCAATTCATGCAGCAAGCGGTACTCCTTGGGGGTCAATATCACTTCCAGCCCTTGGTAATGCACCTGCTGGGTAGCGGGGTCGAGCATGACCCCCGCATGCTCGATCAATACTTTGGCACGCCCGGCGCTGCGCCTGAGCAAAGCCCGCAAGCGGGCCTTCAGCTCGTTGAGGTCGAACGGCTTGATCAGGTAGTCGTCAGCGCCAGCATCCAGCCCGGCGATGCGATCATCCAGGGCGTCCCGCGCGGTGAGGATCAGTACCGGCAAGCTATTGCCAGCGCCTCTCACGCGCCGCAGTACCTCGATGCCATCCAGGCGCGGCAAGCCCAGGTCCAGGATGGCCAGGTCGAATGTTTCATGCAGCAGCGCGTGCACCCCATTCTGGCCGTCGCGCAACCAGTCGAGTGTATAACCCTCCTGGCGCAAGCCATCGCAGATCCCCTCCCCCAGTGCGGTATCGTCCTCAACCAGCAGTAGCCGCATGTTCAGTCCTGTTTGTCCTTGATTGCCTTGAGTAAAGCCGCGATATCCGCCCGCCGGCCTTGGTCCGCCAGCTCACGCCCCGGCCGCGGCGGCGCCTGCATGGCCTTTTGCAAGGCAGCAGTGGCTTCAGCGTAGCGCTTTTGCCGGTACAAGTGGTCGGCCCAGAAATAGTTGCTGTCGATGCCGTTGGGGTTGATCTTCAGGGCTTCGCGCAACAGCTTGTCCGCCTTGTCGCCGTCACCGAACCCTATCGGCCAGCCCGGCACCTGGTCGTAAAGCGTGCCAAGGCTGGTATAGGCCGAGCCCTGCAGGGCATCAGGGTCCAGCTTGATGGCCTGCTCCAGGCTGGCCTTGGCTGACTTGACCTTGCCCAGCGCACCGAGCCCACCCACGGCGCCAGCCCAGCTGCTGTTGATGATGCCTTCCCAGATCAGCGGCTCGGGGGTGCCGGGGTGCTGCCTGACGAATGCCGCCGCCTCACCGGACAACTTCTCGAAAGCATCGGCACGCTGGGCCTTGGGCGTCTGATACTGGATTTGTGCCCAACGCTGTTGCAGCGCGCTGAGCTGCTGGTTTCCGGCTGGATCCAGTGCCCAGGTGAACGGGGTGAACGCCAGCAGGCTGACGAAGGCCAGTCGCTTCATTTGCTCGACTCCTTGATATGGCCGCCAATGTAGCGGCGAATGACAGGCAATTGCTTGCGCAGGGCACGGTCGACCACCCCTGGCAACATGCCGTTGATGCGTACGAAGAGCTTTTCCGGCCACCCCAGGTACAGCTCGCTGCGCTCCGACTGGACGGCTACGAGCACGGCGCGGGCGACATCGGCCGGGTCGTCCATGCCGACCTTCAGCGCCTGGTTGAGCGCGGTGGCGGCGCTGCTGTTCATGGTGGTGCGGGTGGCCCGCGGGGCGGCATACAGCACATTCACCGTGGTATCGGCCAACTCACGGCGCAACGCCTCGGAAAAACCGCGCAGGGCGAACTTGCTGGCACAGTAGGTGGCGTAGCCGGGGTAGCCGATCGAGCCGTAAGTGGAACCGACATTCACCACCAGCGCCTTGGGTTGCTCGCGCAGCAGGGGCAGGCAGGCACGGGTCAGATGCAGGGGCGCCTTGATGTTGATGTCGAGCAATTCATCCAGCGCGTACTCGTCCAGCTGGTCCAGCAAGGCAAAACGGTTCACACCGGCGGCATTGATCAGCACATTGACCCCGCCCATTTCACGGGCGCGGCTGACCACCTGTTCACGCCCGGTCGGCGTACGCAGGTCGGCCGTTTGCCAACGCAGGCGCTCAGGGTAGCGGTTCATCAGCCCCGCCAGCTTGCCCATGTGCCGGCTTACCGCCAGGACCCGGGCACCGGCTGCACACAATTGCTCGGCCAGTTCCAGGCCGATGCCGCCACTGGCCCCGGTCAGCACCACCACCGACTCATGCAAGCGCATGCTGCACCTCGGCATGCTCAGTGCGTGGCAAACCTTCGAACATGGCGGTATACAGCTGGTACACCACCTTGGCGGCGTGCAGCACCGCCTGCTGGTCGGCCACGTCGTCCAGCCGATCCATCAGGCTTTTGTAGGTGACCATGTGGTCCTGGTCCAGCGCGCCGTGGGAACTGAGGTAGCTGAAGGCCTGGTTGGGCAACCCGAGGGTGCTCTGGATCGCCCCGGCAGCATGGGTGGCCAGGGCGATGCTGGTGCCCTCCAGCACGTTGACCATGCCGAACAACCCCACCGGGTTGCCCCGTGCGATAAGGTCGTACAGATAGGCAACCATCAACTCGATGGGCAAGGCAGGCCGGCCGTCGCGTACCGCCTCCCAGTCACCGCCACAGGCCTTGATATCGTTGAGGATCCACTGCTCGTGGCCGTACTCCTCCTGGATGTACTCGCACACCGCGCCGCGCAACCACTCCAGCCGCGCCGGCAGCCGAGCGCCGCACGCCATCATCAGCGGCACGGTATGGCGCACGTGGTAATAGGCCTGGGTGAGGAAGGCGATGTAACTGGCCCGGCTTACCTGGCCGGCCAGCGCCTCGCGAATGACCGGCACCGCGAACAAAGCCTGACGTTCGTGGCTGGTTTGCAGCTGCAGGGTGTCGAAAAATGACATGGTAGACCTCATGACGGAATGTCGGACAACAAGGATTGATAACGCTGCAGGATCGCCTCACGGCGTGGGCGGCCATTGGCGGTCAGGGTGTGCTCGGCGACCGAGAATGGCGCTGGCAAACGCCGCCAGGCATGCACCCTGGCGTAGTCGGGCAAACTGGCATTACTGTGCTGCACGGCCTGCTCGATAGCCGCGTCCGTGGTGCCCGGGGCGAGCGGCCAGAGCAACGCCACGTTGCGCGGCATGCCCTCGCCATGAACGAACGCCTGGGCGATCACCCCGCTCTGGGTCAGCTCGGCTTCTACCCATTCAGGGTTGACGTTGCGCCCGAAGCTGGTGATGAACTGGTGTTTCTTGCGCCCGTTCAGGTGCAGGTAGCCTTCATCATCGAAAAAGCCCAGGTCGCCGGTGGCCCACCACGCGGTTTGGCTGGGCGTGTCGCCCAGATAGCCAAGCAGCAGGGTCCCGGCAACCAGCACTTCACCGTCTTCGGCAATACGCACCTGCACATGCGGCAATGGCCGGCCGACACTGCCCGGGCGCACCGCACCGGGGCGGTTCAGCGCCACCACAGAGGCACATTCCGACAGCCCGTAGCCCTCGAATACCGGCAAGCCTACGGCCTCGGCCCGCGCCAGCAGGCTGGGCGCCACACGGGCGCCACCCACCGCAACGAAACGCAGCATGCCAACCCCCATCAGCCCGCGCTCGATTGCCGTGACCAGCCCCAGCAGCAGTTGCGGAACCAGAATCAGGCTTTGTGCGCCGCTCAAGGCGATGGCCCCGAGCAGCCGCTTGAAATCGACCTGGCTGGCCCCCCCCATGCCCAGCTGGGCCTGTGGGTACAGCATGACACTGGCCCCTGCCAGCAAGGCGGCGTAAACGCCCAGGTTCTCCAGCAACACGCCCAGCGGAAGCACAGCGAGGTAGCGCCGAGGCTGCGTAGGCCGGCTGGCCTGTTCCAGTTCGTGTGCGACCCGCAACATGGCCTGCGCGCTCAGGCACACGCCTTTGGGGTTGCCGGTACTGCCAGAGGTGTAGGTGACCTTGGCGGTACCTTCAGGCAGGGCCACCGCAGGCAGCGCTGGCCGCGACCAGAAGCCTTGCTGGTCGACGAAACCCAACCGCCCGAGCAAGCTCTCCCAGGTGGGCGGGCCGAGCACCAGGCTGGCCCCGCTCTGTTGCAGGCAATGCTCCAACTGGGTTGGGCTGAAGAAGGTGGGCACCGTCACGCAGGCGCGCCCCGAGACCAGCGCGGCCAGGTCCCACAACAGCAGTTCGGGACCGTTATCCAGCCCCAGCACCAGCACACCGGCCTGACGCTGGCGCAGGGCCTCGGCACGCTGTAGCACCTCGGCAAGCAGCTGCTTGTAGGTGTAGCGTGCACTGGCCCCTTCCAGCGCGGGCGCGTCACCATGGGCCAGCAATGCCTGCCAGAAACGTTCAAGTTCAAGCGGCATGGCCGGTCTCCTCGTCCAGCACCGGAAAGCCCAGGCGGCGAAACACACCAGCGCTACGCAGCAAGTCGAAGCCTTGGCCGATTTCACCCGCGTACACCTGCGGATGCTGGGCGTAATAGCTGCCCCATTGCGCAACGGGCTCGTCCAGGCGTGCCGGGTCGGCCTGCGCCAGCACGGTAGGTGCCAGGCCCAGGCGCTGGAAACTGTTGATCAAGGTGGAGGCACCGGTGAACGCCACCCACTTCAGCCCACGGGTGGCAAGCAGCCAGGTCACGGCGGTGATCATGATGCGTGCGCTGCCAGCGCTCAGCGACGCCAGGTTGCCGACCTCGACCATGCACTCGCGGGCAACGGGCAGGCTGGTCAGGCGGGCAACCGCGGTTTCCAGGGGCACGTCCAGGTAACGCTCGAGAAACAGCGGCCCACTGCTGGCCGGGCGCAGACCCGCCGCCGCGATCAAGTGCCCGTGGCTATCACGCAAGGCCAGCAACTCGGGCAGGTAATGGTGTACATCGGCGTGGTGAACTTCAGCGAAACAGCGATGAATGAACTGCTCGAGCGCCTCCCGGTCAGGGTCGTCCGGCAGGTGCAGGGACAAACAGCCGTGATGCGCTGCATGGGTGCCTATCGGCAATGGGAGCAGGTGGCTCCAAAGGGTATGGGTCATGGGACTCCCCCCTGATTAATGGGTTGGGCGAAGTATCAGTGACGAATCTGAAGGGAATCTGAAGCCGGCAGAACAAACGCCCGGAAACCGAACGGTCGATAGCCAAGCCGTTGCTTTTATCTACCGCCTGGCCCAAGCTCAGCCCTTCTTGCCGCCATGGACCCCCCGATGCCCAGACGCAACCGCTACCTGATCGCCGTGCTGCTGTTGATCCTGGTATCGGCCCTGTTCGGGTACCTGTGGCGCGATACTCCGTCAGCCCAGCCGACCTTGCCGGCGCATAGCTATGCCAAGGCCCTGCGCCAGGCCCACGACGGTCGGCCTGGCGCTGCCAGGGTGCTTTACCAGCAGTTGCAACGCACCGACTTGCCCGCGATCCGGCGCGCAGCCCTGTACGCCGAGCTGCCCAACTACCCTTCGCCACTGGCCTTGAAAATCGCCCGGCAAGACCTGGAACACGCCGAGCCACTGGTGCGCCGTGCCGCCATCGCAGGTATCCGCCGGCTGCTGCCTGCGGCGCAGCGCAGCCTGGTGCTTGGCCCGCTGCTGGACGATGACGACCAAAGCGTGCGCTTCGCTGCCGTGGACGCCTTGCTTGGCCTTTCCCCGGATGACATAGGCCTGTATTTCGGCCCGCTGCAGGCGGCCCTGGAGCAATACCAGCAAGCGCTGGCGCAACAACCCGAGGAAGCAGACGCGCAAGTGCACCTGGCGCGCTTGTACATGCACGAAAATGACTACACCCAAGCTGCGGTAGCCCTGCAACGTGCACTGACCGTCGCCCCAGGCAACCTCGATGCGCTAGCCACCCAGGTGCGCCTGCTGGAACGTCAAGGCCAACACGATGCCTCACGCCAGGTGCTCGGCAAGGCATTGGCCCTGAGCCCGGACTCGGCCTTCCTGCAATACCAGCTGGGGCGCTGGCTGATCCGCCACCAGCAACGTGAGTACGCCTTGCTGGCACTGTCCCGCGCGGTTGAACTGGACCCGGACAACGTCGATTACCGCTATACCCTGGCGGTGACCCTGCATGCGCTTGAGCAACTTGATGCGGCGCAGAAGCAGCTGGAAACCGTGCTCAGCCAGCAACCGGCCAACCGTCGCGCGCGGGTGTTGCTGATCCAGTACTGGAAAGAATCCGGCCAACTTCAGAACGTGCAGGTGCTGCTGGCCGAGCTGGAGCAGCAAAACCCGGATGACCCCGCCCTGCAGCAAGGCCTCTAGGTCTGCCTGAAACCTGTTGAACCCTGAGCCCGTGCCCAGGGTCCAGTGGTTATCAGGCCACTCTGCAGGAGAATTGCCTTGGCCAGTTCGTTGGCGCTGGATGAACGTGCGTTGATCCTCGCCCCACCGCCGTTGGCGGCGCAAACCTCGCACCTGCTGTCGGCGGCCGGCATCAATTGCCTGTGTGCCACCGACCTGGCGCACCTGCATGCGCGCCTGGCAGAAGGCGCCGGCCTGGCGATCATCGCCGAGCAGGTGTTCAACGCAGGCCCTAGTGCCCTGCTGCAGGCCTTTATCGACCAGCAACCGCACTGGTCGGATCTGCCCATCGTGCTGGTGACCCAGGGTGCATGGTCGGCCAGCCGCGTGCACAATCACCCGGTCGGCAACCTTATCCTGCTGGTGCCCCCTTTCTGCGACGACCAACTGCTGCACATGACCCAGTCCGCGCTGCGCCACAGGCGTCGGCAATACCTGACCCGCGACCAGCTCAAAAACCTGCAGCAGCGGCTGGATAACGGGCTCGCCCAGCCTGATGAGCCGGCGGAGCGCTACGCCCAGGCCCGCTTCCAGGCGCGCAAGATGGAAGCTATCGGCCAACTCGCTGGCGGCGTGGCCCACGATTTCAACAACCTGCTCACCAGTATTGGCGGCAGTTTCGAGCTGATAGACCGGCGCCTCAAGCAAGGCCGCGCCGACGGCCTGGACGGCGTGTTGCGCCTGGGCCGCGAAGCGGTGTCACGCGCCGCCCGCCTGACCCATCGTCTGCTGGCCTTCTCATGTAGGCAGTCGTTGCACAGCCGATGCGTCAACCTGCACACCCTGTTGCAGACCAAGCAGCTGAAGGCTCAACTCAAGCCTGCGATAAAGTTGCAGGTGAGCATCGCCAAAGGCCTGTGGAACGCGGAAGCTGACGACCAGCAGTTGCGCGAGGCCCTCGACAATCTGATCCTCAATGCCTGTGAAGCCATGCCCAGCGGTGGCCTGCTGCGGATCGAGGCAACCAATCAGCCTATCTACAGCAGCCCCATGGCCGATGGCCCCCTGACCGCCGGCGATTACCTGCGCCTGAGCGTGATCGATAACGGCCAGGGCATGGCGCCAAGTACACTGGAGCACGCATTCGAACCCTTCTTCAGCACCAAAGCGACCAGCCAAGGCATCGGCCTGGGCTTGTCGATGGTGTACGGGTTCAGCAAGCAATCCCATGGCCATGTCACCCTGCACAGCCAAATTGGCAAGGGCACGCGGGTAGACCTGTACCTGCCGCGTCACATCGACCAGGCACCCTCGCCCGCCCAACCGTTGGTAACTGCGCAAGCCACACACGGCCACCGGGTGCTGTTGGTCGAGGACGACCTGCATGTTCGCGAACTGCTGTGCCAGGCCCTGCGTGACAATGGCTTCACGTGCCTGAGTGCGGCCAACGCCGAGGAGGGGCTTGAGGTGCTACGCGCCTCGCAACCCATCGACCTGCTGATCAGCGACGTAGGTTTACCCGGCATGAACGGTCGGCAACTGGCGGAGATTGCACGTAGCTTGCGCCCCCGGTTACCGGTGCTGTTCATTACCGGCTACGCGGAAACCGCGATGGCGCGCGAGGGCTTTCTGGGGTGCGATATGCACCTGATCTGCAAGCCATTCGAACTGCGACAGCTGCAGGAACAGGTGGCCATGATCCTTGGCCAACCCTGAGGGGCTCACTGTTCAAGCATGCGCAACGCCTGGTCTGCCAGGTCTGCCAGCGAAAACGGCTTGTTCATCAACGCTGTGCCAGGCTGTTCGAGCAACTGGGGCTCCACCGGTTGCCCCGCATAGCCCGTGATGAACAGGATGTTCTGCTGCGGCAGTTGCATGCGCATGGCCTTGGCCACCTGGCGCCCGCTGAAGCCTCCCGGCAAACCGATATCGGTGATCACCAGGTCGAACGGACCGTCATGGCGAAACCGCTCCAATGCGGTATTGGCGTCGCTTGCGTCAACCACCTGGAAACCGCGCTCAACCAGGTATTCACGCATCACCGCGCGCAGATTGAGTTCGTCATCCACCAGCAGCAGCCGCTCACCCTGGGCCATGCGTTGCGTACTTTGCACCGGTTTGCACTCATCAGGAAGCGGCTCGAACGTTCTGGGGAACAACATCGACACCTTGGTCCCCTGGTTCGGCGCAGACTCGATCCACGCATAGCCCCCCGACTGGCCGACAAAACCGTAGACCATCGACAGCCCCAGGCCGGAGCCACGGCCGATGGGCTTGGTGGTGAAAAAAGGCTCGAACGCCTTGGCGATTTCCGCAGCCGACATGCCGTGGCCATCGTCCTCGACATGCAAGGCCACATAGTCACCCGGCGGCAGCCCGTTCTCGTCCGGGAACGCCGCGATCAAGCGTTCGTTGACGCTGCGGATCGTGACATTGCCCCGCTCCAGGCACGCCTCGCGGGCGTTGGTACACAGGTTGATCAATGCATTTTCGAGCTGGGTGACATCCAGGTTGACCACCCACGGGGCGACGTCCAGTTGCCAGTGCAAGCACAACTCCGGACCCAAGGTCCTGCGCAACAACGGCTCGCACAGGCGCAACTGCCGGTTGAAATCCAGCGGCTTCGGCGCCAAGGGTTGGTGGCGGGAAAAGGCCAGCAAACGGTGGGTCAGCTCCATGGCCCGCATCACCGAATCGCGGGCAACATCCACATAAGCACCGATCCGCTCCGGGCGCCCCTCCTGGAGGCGGCGCTGGAGCAGCTCAAGGCTACCGCCGATACCAGACAGCAGGTTATTCAACTCATGGCCCATGCCCCCGGCCAGTTGCCCCACGACTTCCATCCGTTCAGTGTTGCGCATCAGCGCTTCGGACTGGCGCGCTGCCTCCTCGCGGTCCTCACTGATATCCTGGCCGACTACGGTGAGCAAGCGCCCATCGAAGCGCGCGCTCCAGCGGAAGGTATGGTAATGCCCATCGCGGTGCCGCAAGCGGGTCTCGATCGGGTCTGCGCTGCTGGCTTGCAGTAACGCCGACACCACCACCTGCACCTCGGTCCGATCTGCCGGGTGCACCAGTTCCAGTACCGACACCCCCTGGATCTGCTGTTCGTCCCAACCCAGCACCTGGTGCCAGGCGGGGTTGGCGGCATGCACCTTCAGCTCCGGGGTAACCCTCATCATCGCATCGCGTGACATCTGCCAGATCTGCTCGTGCTCCAGCACATGCCGCTCGATCTGCTGCTCGAAGCCTTGCGCCTGCTCGCGCCAATGCCGGTGTGCCTCGACGCTGGCAGTGGTCTCGATCACCGTGTGCAGAAAGCCCGCGACATTGCCTTGCTCATCGTGCAGGGGCGCGTAACCGAATGCGCACCACAGTGGCTCGCCGCACGGGTCACTGCCGATGCGCAAGGGAGGGTCCTCGACAAAGTTCGACTGCCCTTCCAGGGCCTTGAAAACC
Source organism: Pseudomonas sp. PARCl1 (assembly GCF_947311875.1). Lineage (NCBI taxonomy): Bacteria > Pseudomonadati > Pseudomonadota > Gammaproteobacteria > Pseudomonadales > Pseudomonadaceae > Pseudomonas > Pseudomonas sp. PARCl1. Next base: position 50,212 of record NZ_CAMZMX010000005.1, on the reverse strand, counting down.
CACGGCCCCACTGTCGGCCAGATTTCGCGCCACAGCGTGTCGAACGCCTGGCCGAGCCCATCCGCAGCGCCGCCGCGCAATGCACGGTAGGCATCATTGTGCACCACCGTCAGGTCTGGCCCCCAAACCACGGCACAGGGGAACGGCGACAGGTGCATCATATCCACCGCGATGCGCAACGAAGCCGGCCAGCGCGGCAGCGGCCCTAGCGAGGTGCGGCTCCAGTCCAGCTGCACGATGCGGTCGTCAACCGGCCTGCGGGCTGCGGCAGCAGGCGGGTGAAGGCGGATCTGTGGCTCAAGGCCAAGTGATGATTTTTTGGTGACCAATGTCATGGCTCCAGCATGGCCAAGGGGGCTGGGGGTAATGCTATTGAAGGTAGCACAGCACGTTCGGCCCACCATGGCGGAGTTCAAGGTGCTGGCCCGGCTGGCAGGCCGATAGGGCTTACGCAGGTTTGCGCAATTACTGTCACGCGCGCTTTCTTCGGCCTACAGCCGAACGACCATCGAAGACCTAGGCTTTGGGCTCGGCTGTTCAACTGGAACAGCGTTGCAGCGGAGCGCAATAGGTCTATGTCGTACATCGTCAACGCCGGGCGTAGCATGCTGGAGTTGCTGTTGCTGATCGTGGTGGGGCTGGTACCCGTGGTATCCGGGTTGCTGGTGATGATCCTGCAACTGCAAACGAAACTTGCGGAGAATGCGGCTGTTTCCGTGAAGGAAGCGGTTTACAGTGTCGATCAGGCATTCAACCGCATGCAGGAAACCGCGTTGCGTTCACTACCGCTGGCCGGGCAGCCTTGTGCCAGCGCCCTGAACACCTTGCAGGATCATGTCACCAGCCTGTCCATGCTCAGGTCCCTCACGCTGGTAGAGGACGAGCAGGCCTATTGCAGTACCACGCCGGACCCGCTGGAGGATTTGACCGCATTTGCCACGTCTGGCCGCCAGGTCGAGATTTCCTATGGGCTCGCAGACACCCGCCGCAAACTGCTGGTGAACCTGTATACGGCCGACAATAACCAGGGTGTCATTGTCACGGCGTATGCCTCCCAGCTTCGCAGCGAGCTGGACGCTTTCCAGGACGGGTTGACGCTGCTGCTGGAATTCGACGACCGCTACCTGTGGAGTGGCGGCGACAGCCGCGCCGGCGCACGCCCCTCGCAGGACGAGTTTTCGACCAGCATGCTTTCGCAGAAATACGGCTATCGGGTCGTAGGCGGCTATGCCGAAGGTTTCACCGCGCGGGAGATTCGCCAGTCGATGCGCCAGACCCTGCCCTCCTTGCTACTGGTGGGGGTTCTGACCGCCTCGGTGGTTTTCCTGGCGCTGATGAAAGGGCGCGCGAACAGGCGTAGCCGCGCCGCCGAAGGGACATGACGGCGGCGCCACTACCAGCGTGTCAGTCGGTGCTCAGCACGCCGCGACGCACCTGGTCACGCTCGATGGATTCGAACAGGGCCTTGAAGTTGCCTTCACCAAACCCGTCGTCGCCTTTACGCTGGATGAACTCGAAGAACACCGGCCCGAGCAGGGTTTCCGAGAAAATCTGCAGCAGCAGGCGCTTGTCTTCCGGCTGCGAGGCACCATCGAGCAGGATACCCCGCGCCTGCAACTGATCGACCGGCTCGCCATGGCCGGGCAGGCGCTCTTCGAGCATTTCGTAATAGGTTTGTGGCGGCGCCGTCATGAAGCGCATGCCGAACCCCTTCAGCGCGTCCCAGGTCTTGAGCAGGTCATCGGTCAGGAAGGCAACGTGCTGGATGCCCTCACCGTTGAACTGCATCAGGAACTCCTCGATCTGCCCGGCGCCCTTGGACGACTCTTCGTTGAGCGGAATGCGGATCATGCCATCCGGGGCGGTCATCGCCTTGGAGGTCAGGCCGGTGTACTCACCCTTGATGTCGAAGTAGCGGATTTCACGGAAGTTGAACAGCTTCTCGTAGAAGCCCGCCCAGTAGGCCATGCGCCCACGGTAAACGTTGTGGGTGAGGTGGTCGATGACCTTGAGGCCGGCACCGACCGGGTGGCGGTCGACACCCTCGATGAATTTGAAGTCGATGTCGTAGATCGAGCTACCTTCCTCGAAACGGTCAATCAGGTACAGTGGCGCACCGCCAATGCCCTTGATCGCCGGCAGGCGCAGTTCCATCGGGCCGGTTTCGATTTCTACCGGCTGCGCGCCCAGTTCCAGCGCACGGGCATAGGCCTCATGGGCATTGCGCACACGGAAGGCCATGCCACATACCGATGGGCCATGTTCCGCGGCAAAATACGACGCGATGCTTCTGGGTTCGTTGTTCAGAATCAGGTTGATGCCACCCTGCCGATACAGGTGCACATTCTTGGAGCGGTGGGTCGCGACCTTGGTGAAGCCCAGCATCTGGAATACCGGCTCCAGCACGCCAGGGGCCGGGGCCGCCAGTTCGATGAATTCAAAGCCCATCAGGCCCATTGGATTTTCAAAGATATCTGCCATGTTCGTGTCCTCATCTGCAGCTAAAAATTAATGATTGCTTGGGATGCGGAACAGAAATGGCGGGGAGCACGGGATCCCTCGCACGCTGCGGGCGAGGAAGTCACCTATGATCAGCTTGAACCCATGGTATGTCATATGGACCCATTCTCGGCGGGCTTGATCCTTCGGAACTGAAGGATCTTATTGTTTTATTCGTAAACCGATTCTACATTGCGTAAATCCCTTTGTCGCGTTTTTGTTAAGGCCTCTGCCCGACTAACGGCTATGCTCTGTTGACCCTTCAGCGTAGCCCTTCAACGTAGCCACCCAGCATGCCCCTTACAGCCAAACACCGCAGCGTCTTCAGTCGGCGCACCCTGCTACCGCTGGTGGTCGGCATGGTGCCGGTAGTGAGCGGCCTGGCGATCATGAGCTGGCAGATCGAACGGGAAATGCAGGCCAGCAGCCACGCCACCACGCAGCACGTGCTCGGCCATATCGAACACATCCTCGACAACCTGTCGAGCGCCGCCGACAGCTTGCTGGCGCACACCGATGTCCCCTGCGAGCAAGCCCAGTTGCTGCTGCGCACCCAGGTCACGCGCAATGCCTTCGTGCGCTCCACCAACCTGTTCAGGCACAACAGCATTTTTTGCACGTCGCTGTTCGGCGCATTCGATGAGCCAGTCAACCCCGCCGACTATGTCGATGGCAAACTGTGGCTGATGGATGGCAACTCGATCACCCCCGGCCACCCACTGTTGGTGTACAGGGCCAGCCAAGGGGACCACGGTGCGATCAGCACGGTCGACGGCGATCACCTGCTGACGGCGCTGCGCCTGATAGGCGCCGACGAAGCGCTGTATATCCGCGTCGGCTACGCCTGGATGGGCAAGGACGGCATCGTGCACCATGGCCAGCCGCCGGTCGCTGATCACGCCAATGTGCTGCTGGCCTCCACGCGTTATCCGCTGAGCGTACAGGGCGGGTACAGCGCCGCCGAGCAAAGCCGCCTGTGGCGCAGCCATTACCCTGCCCTGCTCGGCATGCTGCTGGTGCTGGGCGTGATCGCCGGCCTGGTATGCCACTGGCAGGTGCGCCGCGCCAACTCACCCCGCGCCGAGCTGAGGCGGGCGCTGGAGGCCGACGAATTCCTGCCGTACTTCCAGCCGGTGGTACGCAAGGGTGATTACCGCTGGGCCGGCGTCGAAGTGTTGATGCGCTGGAACCACCCTCAAGAGGGGCTGGTACGCCCAGACCTGTTCATCCCCTACGCAGAGCACAGCGGGCAGATCGTGGCCATGACCCGGGCACTGATGATGCACACTGCGCAAGCCCTGGCGCCCTATGCAACGCTGCTGGAGGACGGCTTCCACGTCGGCATCAACATCACGGCCGACCACTGCCGCGACCTGACCTTGCTGGAGGAATGCCGCACGTTCCTGCAGCACTTTCCCCCAGGCCGGGTGGTGCTGACCCTGGAGCTGACCGAGCGCAAGCTCATCGAACCCACGCCCGTGGCGCTCGAGCTGTTCGAAAAGCTCGATGCCATGGGGGTGAAGATCGCACTGGACGACTTTGGTACCGGCCAGTCCAGCCTCAACTACCTGCTTCAGTTCAAGGTCGATTACCTGAAGATCGACCAGCGCTTCGTGGCCATGATCGGTGCCGATGCGCTGTCGGTGCATATCCTGGAAACCATCATCGAATTGTCAGCCAAACTGGGCCTGGGCATTGTCGCCGAAGGCGTGGAAACCGAAACGCAGCGCGATTACCTGGCTCGCCATGGCGTGGACTATCAGCAAGGCTACCTGTTCGCCAGGCCCATGCCTGCAGAGCAGTTTCTCGAAGCGCTGGCCACCCGCCCCGGCGCCTCGCGGTTGCCGCAAGCCGCGCCCCCTGAGATCATTGGCGGCTGACCTAACCGCTCCACTCCTGTATTCGAGGCATTCGTGTCAAAAGGCATTGTTTCATCCGTCGTGGCGTCCTGCATGTTCGCCGTGATGTACTTCTATACCTCGTTACTCAGGCCACTCGATGGCGAAGAGATATTCGGCTGGCGCACGCTGCTGACCCTGCCCTGCCTGACCTTGTTCATGCTGGTTTCGAAAGACTGGAAACGCGTCGGCCAGTTGCTGGGGCGCGTGCGCCGCACGCCGGTGCTACTGCTCGGCATGCTCGGCACTTCGTGGCTGATGGGGGTGCAATTGTGGCTGTTCCTGTGGGCGCCCCTGCACGGGCGCAGCCTGGAAGTGTCGATGGGCTACTTCCTGCTGCCACTGGCCATGGTCCTGACCGGGCGGCTGGTGTACGGCGAGCGCCTGTCACGCCTGCAGGCAGTGGCCGTGGCCTGCGCCGCACTGGGTGTGGGCCACGAACTCTACCAGCATGGCAGTTTCGCCTGGGAAACCCTGGTGGTGGTGACCGGCTACCCCGTCTACTTCGTACTGCGCCGGCGCTGCGGCACCGACCACCTCGGTGGCCTGTGGTGCGACATGTGCCTGCTGCTGCCCTGGGCGCTGTATTTCGTGATGCAGGGACCGCTTTCCAGCGCTGACCTGCAGGCGCACCCAGGGTTGTATGCGCTGATTCCGCTGCTGGGGGCGATCAGCGCCTGCGCCCTGATCGCCTACGTGCTGGCCAGCCGCTTGTTGCCGTTCAGCCTGTTCGGCCTGCTCAGCTACGTCGAGCCCGTGCTGCTGGTGGGCGTGGCGTTGCTGCTGGGCGAAACCATCGGCCCAGACCAGTGGTTGACATACCTGCCGATCTGGGCCGCCGTGCTGGTGCTAGTGCTCGAAGGCGTCAAGCACCTGCTGCGTCAGCGTCGCCGTTCGGTGTAAGGCGCACCTGCCTTACCCGCCGTTCTTCGATCGCCTCCACGGTCAACGTCCAGCCATTGCAACACAGCTGATCACCCACCATTGGCAGGCGGTCGAGCAGGCTCATCACCAGCCCGGCGAGGGTCTGATAGTCCTCGGTGGCCCGGGCGCTGAAGCCGGTACGCGCCTGCACCTGGCTGAGGTTCAAGGCACCACTGACTACGAAACCCTCACCTTCCTCCACGATGCCAGGGCCGTCAACCTCGCTGGCATCCGGCAATTCGCCAGCGATCGACTCCAGGATGTCGGTCATGGTCAGCAGGCCGGTGAAGTCACCGAACTCGTTGACCACGAAGGCAATGTGCGTGGACTGGGCGCGCATCTGCTCCAGGGCGTTGAGGATACTGAAACTTTCCAGCAGGTTCAGCGGTACCCGGGCCATGCCTTCCAAGTCGGGCTGGTTACCCGACAGCAGCTCCTTGAGCAGCTCTTTCTTGTGCACGAAGCCCAAAGGCTCGTCGATTCGGCCGCCGCGTATCAGCGGCAGGCGCGAATACGGCGAGTTGGCCAAGGCCTGGGCAATGGCCTCGGGCGGCTGCGCCAGGTCAATCACATCGACCTCGGTACGTGCGGTCATCACCGTGCGAATCGGCCGCTCGGCCAGGTTCAGCACGCCGCTGATCATCACCCGCTCACGGCGGTCGAACAGCACCTGTTCTTCGCCACCCTCGACCAGGTCGGCGATTTCCTCGCCCACCTCGTCAGCTTCGACGCGGCGGCCGCCCAGCAGGCGCAGCACGGCATGCGCAGTGCGCTCACGCAGCGGCTTGTGCTGCTGCAGGCTGCGCTTGCGCCGGGCGCGCGCCAGCTGGTTGAACAGCTCGATCAGGATCGAGAAGCCAATGGCCGCGTACAGATAGCCTTTGGGTATGTGGAAGCCCAGGCCTTCGGCGGTCAGGCTGAAACCGATCATCATCAGGAAGCCCAGGCACAGCATGATTACCGTGGGGTGGGCGTTGACGAAGCGGGTCAGCGGCTTGCTGGCAACGATCATGATGCCGATCGAGAAAATCACCGCGATCATCATCACCGACAGGTGCTCGACCATACCCACCGCAGTGATCACGGCGTCCAGCGAGAACACCGCATCCAGCACCACGATTTGCGCGACGATTGGCCAGAACGCAGCATGACGCAAGGTGCCGCTGGCTTGGGTCACATGCCCTTCCAGGCGTTCATGCAACTCCATGGTGGCCTTGAACAACAGGAACACACCACCGAACAGCATGATCAGGTCACGGCCAGAGAAGCTCTTGCCGAACACCTCGAACAGCGGTGCCGTGAGGGTGACCATCCAGGAAATGCTGGCCAGCAGGCCCAGACGCATGATCAGCGCCAGGCTCAGACCAATGACCCGGGCACGGTCGCGTTGATGCGGGGGCAGCTTGTCCGCCAGGATGGCGATGAACACCAGGTTGTCGATACCCAGCACCAGCTCGAGGACGATAAGCGTCAACAGGCCTAGCCAGGCCGTAGGATCGGCTAGCCATTCCATTAGCGGGTACTCACGAGGGCAGCGTCACGAGGACGGGGAAGGTTTGGCCAGGACGGCCACGAACTGGGGGGCTCCGCGAAGGTGCTCATATAGACCTTGATAACAATTAGGGAGAATGATGCTACAAGGACATCAGGATTGTCCGACAGCGTAAAACTATTACAAAACCTGTAACAGACCGGCGGGCGGAATGAGGCCGGCCGCTGGGCGCGCATTTCGACGGGTCGCCTGGTGCGGGTACTTTTGTTCAATACACCCCACCCCGCGACCGGCCAGCATAGCCGCCTCACAACAAAATGGATCTCCTTCATGAGCTTGTCCCTCTCCATGGCCGCCTTCGCACTGGCGGCCTCCATCTCCCCCGGCCCGGTCAACATCGTCGCGCTCGGCAGCGGTGCCCGCCATGGCCTGCGGGCCAGCCTGGGCCATGTGACCGGCGCCACGCTGGGCTTCTGTGTGTTGCTGGTGCTGGTCGGCCTGGGCCTGCACCAACTGCTGGTGCGCTGGCCGGTGCTGGGGCTGCTGTTGCACTGGGGCGGTGTGGCGTTTCTGCTGTACATGGCATGGAAACTGGCCAGTGACAGCGGCGAGCTGAGCAGCACGCACCCCGAGCAGGCACCGTCGGCCTGGCACGGCGCCGCCATGCAGTGGCTCAACCCCAAGGCCTGGTTGGCAGCGGTGGCCGGGGTTGGCGCCTACACGGGCGGCGAGCAGCAGCTGCTGTGGCTGTTCACCTGGATCTACGGGCCTATCTGTTTCGTTTCGGTAGCGTGCTGGGCCTGGGCCGGCAGCGTTATCCGCCAGTACCTGGGCAACCCGCGGCATATGCGCCTGCTCAACCGAGGGTTGTCCGTGCTGCTGGTCGGCAGTGCGCTTTACCTGGCGATCTGAAGCCGGCCCAGCCGCCGCCTTTGGCGGCAGGCGCTGCCTAGGCAGGCGTGCACGCTTTGGCGCCAGCATTGCGGTAATGCCCCGGTGTTGCCGCCAGGTGCTGCTTGAAGGCGCGCTGCAAGTGCGCCTGGTCGGCGAAACCGGCTGCTTGTGCCACCTCGGCGATAGCCCGCCCTTGGCGCAGCTGCGCCCGCGCCAGTTGCACGCGCTGGTCGAGCAGATAGCCGTGGGGGGTCAGCCCGAAATGCTGGCCAAACGCGCGGATCAGGTAGGAACGCGAAAGGCCACAGGCAGCACAGATATCCTCAAGCCGCAGTGCATCGCAGCGATGGGCACGGATGAACGCGGCTGCGGCCTCCAGCCGTGGGTTACGCACTTCGGCGGCCTGCGCACTGCCCTGCAGCAGGGCGGGCAATTCGCGGAACAGCGTGGCCAGGCGCGCCTCGCGGTCCGGCACACTGGCATCGAACAGCTCGGCAAAAGCCTGCAACAGCCGCTGGTACAGCACGGCAGAGGTGCTGAGTGTCTGCACCGGCAAGGTGAACCCCAGCGCCTGCAGCCACGGCCAGTCGACGAACAGCATCAGATAGGACCACGGCTCCCCTGCAATCGGGTTGCAGGTATGCACGACCCCAGGGTTCATCAGGACGGTAGTGCCCGCCGCAACCTCATGGCGCTGATCGCCATTGAGGTAGGTGCTGCGCCCACCGGTGATCACCCCAATGGAAAAGCTTTCGTGGGAATGCGCGGCATAGCACACCTGGCGCCCGTCGCCTACCTTGCGGGCCTCGACAAAGGGTAGCGCAGGGTCGCGCCAGAACCGTGATACCTCGATCATTGCCATCCCCAGTTGCCGTGTGCCTGGATACTACACAGTTATTGCGGGAACAGGTCCAGAGTGCGTTCCACTTCACCGATATCGACCCTGAACCCGTCGCCCTCCGGCAGACCGACCACGAAGCCGAAGTGCTGCTGATCACGGTCGGTCAGGTACTTGTAGTAGCTGACGAAGCGGTTCGGCGGCTGCAGCGTCAGCAGGCAGCCGCCGGGCTGCAGCACATTCACGCCATGCACCAGTTGGCTGCCCTCCACGCCAATCACCACCTTGGCCCCGGCGCAGGCGGCGATGATGCTCGGCACATCCGACTTGAGCGGGTTGACGATGCGAAAACCCCGAGTAACTCGCAGGTGCTCGGCAAGCGCCAGCTCGTTGCGCAGCAGGCGCAGGTCACCATCACCGCCGCGCAGCAGGAACACACCCGGGTGCGGCGCATGGGCGACATGCGCCAACAGCTTGTCACCCATGGCACGGTAGCGGGCATGCCGGCTGCGGTTGTTGCTCTGATCGTCGAACAGCACCAGCTCCCGGAAAAACGCACTGCGCAGGCGCAGCGGCTGCATGTCCAACCAGTCTTCGTAGGCCGGCGCCTGGGTGAACAAGGGGTACCTGGCCGACGGTGCCGTAGTCACCGGCACGCCCTCGTTGCAGGCCAGCGCATACGTGGGGCAATCCTCCATCAGCCAGGTGCCGAACCACGAGTTGCCATTCTGCGTGCAGTAGATGGCAGCGCGGTCGATTTCATGGTCCACCACAATGCGCGGGAAAGTGTTCGGCTTCTGCGACAACCAGTGGCTGGCCTTCCCCTTGTACAACGCCCCGTCGACCAGCCAGACATCCTTGATCAGGTAGCCACGGGTGGGCCCTTGCGACGCACTGATGCCACCCTCCATGGTGCGCGCCGGGTGCACGTAGGGGTAGAACCGCTTGCCTTCCCATCCGGTGACCCGCTCCAACTGCCCCGGCAGGTAAATGGCCGGTGGCGACACCGTGGTCTCGCCCGGGGCGATGTCCCAACTTTTGCTGGCAAGGCTCTTGACGTCGATTGGCGGGGTTCTACCCAGCCGTTTGCGGGCGATGTAACGGTAGGCAGCCAGGGTCCAGCTGCGTGGCGCAGCGGCCGACGAAGCATTGAACTGCGAGATGTCGCTTGTCATGAAGCGTCCCCCTTGATGGCGAGGTTCAGCGCATGGCGCAATAGGATGACTCAACGCATCCGTGCGCCCCTTCAACTGCACATGACGCGCTGCATGATGGGGGGTGACTGCTGGTTGGCGTAGCGGTTGCGCAGGGCTTGCACGAAGGTTTCGCCAGTGGCGTTGTCGCCGTAGAGGTAGATCTTGTGCAGGCCGCCGAACACCATCTCATGGTAGCGGCTGGCAACTTCGTCATCACTGGGGCCTGCTGGCAGGCCCAGGTGCAGGGTCAGTTTGTCGCCTTCCATTGCAAACATGGGCGTGTCCCACAGAAACTTCGCCGTACCGGTCTTTGGCAGCCGCACGAACAGGTAAGCATGGTTGCCCAACGAATCGATGTCGCCCCCACGCCGCCGCTTCCACTTCAGCAAGCCGTCGTCCGGGCGCGCCAGGCACAGGCCGATGTCGTAATAATCGAAGCCGTGTTCCAGCGCCCATTCCAGGGCCATGAAGGTGGTGATCGAGTTCACTTCGCGCAACTTCCTGGCGTCTGAAAACACCGCTTCGCAATAGCCGAAGCGCAAGGTGCTCCAGTAACGCTTGCCATCACGCACCACCTCGCAGCCGAGGTGGCAGCCGATAACCTCATCGCCGCAGGTAATCAGGTCGAGCCGCCCGACACTCTGGGCAATGCGGAACACTTCGTCGGTGGGAAACTGCGCCGCATGAATGCCCTGCCTGGCAGTCGCGTACGGCCGCAACAGCTCACGGTCGGCCATGGCAATTTCGTCATCGGCAAGTGCCTGACGCATCTGGTAAAGCGGGCGGTTCTTGCGAATGCTGCGCCGCAGTTCACTGTCGTAGCGCGCGGTGATGTCTTCCAGGGGGCGCCCCAGTGGCACCACGGCGCTCAGATAGTGCGGCACCGACAGCGCGCCAGTGGTGGGCATTTCGCTGATCAGCACCACATGGTCGGCAGGTGCGCTAGCACTGGCGCTTTCCACGATCGCCGCACTGCCCTGGCCCTTGCCGCCAATCAGCAGCTTGGCCATTTCCCGTTGGTGCTTGCGGCCGATGTAAAGGATCTCGTAAGGGCTTTCCTGTTGCAGCCGAAACCTGGCAACTTCCCAGCGCCACAAACAGGCGCGCGCCATTACCTCACGCACTTGGCTGCCCAACTGTCTGATTTCGTAACGGGTGGAGGGCGATATGAATTTTCGCGCCGCTGCGGTCAAGGTCGCTTTCATTTCTTCTTCCACGTCCTTTGAAGTGCCAGGGTGTATCGGAACAAGACAGATAAACAGCGGAAAAACAGCTAACGCATTGATATTCAAAGGTTAGGCCGCACATTAACTTCACATTCAGTAACAATTTAAGGTGGGCGAAATCACTTTGGCAAGTGGCACTTGGCTGGTATTTGTCTGAATTATTCTGGCGTCAAATTTCCTGCCGCCACTGCGTTTAGTTGCAACAGATTGCTATAAGCGTGCCGACATCACGATAACCGGTTACCACTTCGCTATCGATAACTGGCGTTTGATGCCTTCTTTGCATAAAGAGGTGCATCATCATGATAGGCAACAATCCACACCACGCCCTGCTCGCGGCACAACTGCCGCATTGGGCACGCCGTGCCAACCCCGGGCAATGGGGCGCTTTACAGGCCAGTCAACATGCCCCGTGGCAGTTGCAGGACTGGTTCGACAATGCCGCACCCGACCTGCGCGAGGCGGTTATCGCCAGCCACAACCAGTTGCTGCATGCGCAAGCGGCGTTGGCGAAGGCGCTTAAAGGGCTCAAGCAGATCAGTGAGTTTGCCGAGCCACTGCTAAAAGGCCGCCTGGCAGAACATGGGCTGGACACGCCCTTGCTCCACACCCAACTACTGCGGGTCGAGCATGATTGGCATTGGCTGGGGCTGCGTCATCTTTACAGCCATCGTCGCGATAGCCTGCTGCAGGCTGCCCTGCAGAACTTCGCCGATGATGAAACCTTCACACCCGAAAGTGCCATTGCCCTGGGTAGTGATATACAGGTGGTTGCAGTTGAAGTACCCGGCACGGTACCGATTGGCATGCAAGCGCCCCCAGCACACTTCACCCTGCGCTCCGAGCGCTACCTGGTGAAGCGCCTGCCGCTGGCACCCCAGGCATTCGCGGCGCTGTGCCGGGAGCTGGACCTGGGCGGCACCTACCAGACCCACCTGGAGCAGCAGCTGGCCCGGCCCGAAACCCGGGCACTGGCTGTGCGCGCGCAGCAAGCACGCTTGCGCCTGGCCGCCGACCTGGCCTACCTGCGGCACCTGCTGGACGGGGCCTCACGGGACGAAATCCAGCGGCTGCTGCAAGGGCACCCCGTGCAATGTTGGCAGCTGGCGCTGTTCGGCATCACCCTGCACGAGGTCATGCTGATCGATGCCGGCGCGCACGGGCTGGTGTTGCATATGCCGGGCCACGAACCGGCCCTGCACCCGTGCAGTGACCTGGCGGCGGTGCACGCCACACTGGCAACCCTGCTGGTGGAACCCGCTGAACGCCAGGCATTCGCCGCCTACATCCGGCAGGATGAACAGGCGCACTTCTTCGACATGCTGCAGCAGAACCTGGATGCGGCCGGCAACACCACCTTCGACCGCCCATGGCCACGCGCAGCGCAGGCTGACCTGCGCCTGACCCGCCAGGCGATCACGAGCGAACCGTTCGGCTACTGCCATGACCAGTATCTGCTGCGCCTCAAGCATGAGGCCAGCCTGCTGGCCGTGCCCACCGCAGCAGCGGACGCCAGCGCCAGGGCCAGGCGGCTCGAAGCGTGGGAAAACCTGGGCTGGGACGCGCTCAATGCCGCCGCATTCTTCGTGCCCGGTGTCGGCACCTTGATGCTGGCGGTGACCGCCTGCCAGCTGCTGGGTGAAGCGGTGGAAGGCTATGAGGACTGGCAAGCAGGCGACCGCCAGCTGGCCCTGCGACACCTCGAAGCGATTGGCCTGAACCTGGCCCTGCTCGGTGGCTTCGTGGCGGCGGGCCAGGCGCTGCCTAAACTGTTCGACAGCCCCTTGATGGACAGCTTGCAGGAGGTGCGCAGCAATGATGGGCGCTACCGGCTGTGGAACCAGGACCTGGCACCTTACCGCAGTGACGTGCAACTGCCGGCCGACGTGCATGCCAATGCCCAGGGCCAGTACCTGCATGAGGGGCGCCTGTTCATCCGGATGGACCGCCACCTCTACGAACAACGCTTCGATGACGCCCGGCAACAATGGCGCATCGTTCATCCGCAAGCAGCCGAAGCCTGGCAGCCGCCACTGGAGCACAACACCCAAGGCGCCTGGCGCGGCGAACACGAGCAACCCGGTGATTGGGCGCTGGAGACAAGCGTACGCCGCCTGGGCGAGGCCTACGCCGCCTTTACCCCAGAGCAGGTCGAACACGCCGGCCGCATCTGCGGCATCGACAGCGAGCAGCTGCGCCAGGTGCATGTCGAAGGGCTGCCACCGCCCCCGCTGCTGCTCGACACCCTGCAACGCCTGAATGCGCAAGCCGCGGTGCAGGCCCTTGGCGACAGCGCACCGCCTGGGCTTTTCCAGCATCTTTACGAGGGTAATGGCGCGGTAGCGCCGGCGGTGCAGCAGTTTCTCGACACCTACCCACGGCTAACGTCCACCCTGGCCCGGCGCATGCTGATGCGCTTGAACGCCGCCGACACCGCTGCCTGGCAAGCGCATGGCAAGCTCCCTGCGTGGTTTGGCATGCAGCTGCAACAGCTGGACAGTGAATTGCCACTGGTGCGTGCCCTCGAGGGTGTGGTGCAACCGGCGTTTGCCAACGACGACAGCGAACGGTTGTTGTTCAGTGCACTCGACGCTCTGCCAGGCTGGCCCCGCGACCTGAGCCTGCAACTGCGCGCAGCCAGCCCTCAAGGGCCGCTGCTGGCGCGGGTTGGCAGTGAACACGCCGGCAGGCAAAGCCGGGTCATCAAGTCGGCCGAAGGCTACGAAGCTGACCTGGGTCAGCGGCCTGCCCCGGCAAAACGGGATCGGGACCTTTGCCGTGCGGTGGCGCAGGCGCTGCCAGCGCATGCCCGGCAATCTCTGGGTACGGCTACCGACGGCAATGCCTTACGCGAGCACCTGCTAGGCTGGGTTGCCGAACACCGACAGACCCTGCCACAGCGCCTGTGGGGGCCGCGGGCCGTGCAGCCCAGGCCAACGGGTGGCTTGCGCGGCGGTCGCCCGCTGGCGCCGCTTGCGCCTGAGCCCCGGCAAACCGGTTCCGTAGAAGGCGCTTATCGGCGGATCTACCCCAATGCCAGCGATGCCGAAATCCAGGCCTGGCTGGGCCATGACGAGGACGAGCCATTGGCCGACGACCTGAGCTCGACCACCCAACGCCTGCGCGATCTGCACCAGCGCCTGCAAGACCTGCGCGGCGACCTGCAACGCTGGGTGCAGGCAGACCCTGCGCGCGCAGCGCAGCGCCAGCCCGCGGTACGCCCATTGGTCAACGCCTGGCGGCGCCTTTCAACCCTGCCTTTTGCCGCCACGGGGCGCATGTACAGCCTTGAGCTTTCCGGCCTGGGGCTGAACGACGAGGACCTGGCAAGCCTGGCGCTGCCGGATGATTTCGCTCATATCGAGCATCTTTCGCTCAGCCAGAACAGTGAGTTGAGCCACCTGCCGGCATCGCTTGCGCAGCGCTTCCCCAACCTCAGGCGCCTGATGCTGTCGGACTGCCGCTTAGACCGTGTACCGCGCCTGCCCCAGCCGTGGCAATTGCACTGGCTGGACCTGGACAGCAACCGCATTACCTGGGATGCCAGCGCCCAGCGAACACTGGACCGCTACACGCGGCTGGTGCAACTGGACCTGTCGGACAACCCGCTGATCAGCGCACCGGACCTGCGCAATCTTGCGCAACTGAAAACCTTGTTCCTGTCCGGTTGCAGCCTCGTCGAGCTGCCGCAAGGCCTGGACCAGATCAGCGAACCGTTCGTGCTGGACCTGGCTTCCAACCAGTTCCAGCACCTGCCTGCAAACTTCGCGGTCACCCGGCCTGTCGCCGATGCCTTGCGCCTTGAAAGCGAGTGGCTGGGCGCGCCCGTGCGGGCTCAGATCGATGCCTACAACGCCGCGCACCAGGTCGACCTGCTGGTCAGCGAAAGCGACTACCTGGATTTCTTCGACGAAACAGGCCCCGACGAAGCGGCGCTGTGGCAGCGCCTGCCGCTGCCGTACCGCCGTGACCTCAGGGCATTGCTGGACATGGAGCCATTCCAGTCTCAACCGCAGCATGCACGCGTGGAGTTCTGGCGACGGCTGGCCGTGCTCGACGCCGATCCGGCGCTGCGCCAGCAAGGCCTGATGCGCCCGGCCCAGGCACTGTTCACCCTGGCGCTCTGAGCAATCCGCAGCGCCTGGTCGAAACACCAGGCGCTGCGCTCACGGGTGTACCACACTGGTGTTTTTCCCGGCGCCGGTGCATGCTCAGTGCTGAAGCGATTCACCTGGCTTGAAATCCGCCCTGTAACGTGAGGTGCAGTAACCATGGACCGTCTGCTCGATTCACTCTTCCCCACCGCTGATAGCATCCCGGAAACCTGGCGCCTGGGGGGCCCACTGGAACAACGCGAATACCTGGTCAACGGGCAACTGCGACGCTGGGAAGGCCCGCTGGCCACGGTGCGCAGCCCCGTGTGGCTCAAGCAGGGTGACGAGGAACAGCAGGTCATACTGGGCAGCGCACCCTTGCTCGATGCCGATACCGCCCTCACCGCCCTCGATGCCGCCGTGCAGGCCTACGACAAGGGCCGTGGCGCCTGGCCGAACATGCGGGTGGCCGAGCGTATCCAGCACGTGGAGACCTTCCTCGCCCGTATGCGCGAACAGCGCCAGGCGGTGGTCAAGTTGCTGATGTGGGAGATCGGCAAGAACCTCAAGGACTCGGAAAAGGAATTCGACCGTACCTGCGACTACATCGTCGATACCATCAACGCCCTCAAAGACCTCGACCGCCGCTCCAGCCGCTTCGAACTGGAACAAGGCACGCTGGGCCAGATCCGCCGGGCCCCGCTTGGCGTGGCGCTGTGCATGGGCCCCTACAACTACCCGCTGAACGAAACCTTCACCACGCTGATCCCGGCGCTGATCATGGGTAACACCGTGGTGTTCAAACCGGCCAAGTTCGGCGTGCTGCTGATCCGCCCGCTGCTCGAGGCGTTCCGCGACAGCTTCCCGCCTGGGGTGATCAACGTCATCTACGGGCGCGGCCGCGAAACGGTCAGCGCACTGATGGCCAGTGGCAAGGTCGACGTGTTCGCCTTCATCGGCACGCACAAGGCTGCCAGCGACCTGAAAAAACTGCACCCACGCCCGCACCGCCTGCGCGCGGCCCTGGGCCTGGATGCCAAGAACCCGGGCATCGTGCTGCCGCAGGTCGACCTCGACAACGCGGTCGAAGAAGCGGTGACCGGTGCGCTGTCCTTCAACGGCCAGCGCTGCACGGCCCTGAAGATCCTGTTTGTGCACGAGGACGTGGTCGAGGCGTTCCTCGACAAGTTCCAGCGCAAGCTGGCCGCGCTCAAGCCCGGCATGCCGTGGGAACCTGGGGTGGCCCTGACACCCCTGCCCGAACCCGGCAAGGTCGACTACCTCGATGGCCTGGTCGCCGATGCCAGGGCCAAGGGCGCCCAGGTACTCAACGAAGGCGGCGGCCACAGCCGCGGCTCGTTCTTCTTCCCGGCACTGTTGTACCCGGTCAACCCCAGCATGCGGGTGTACCACGAAGAACAGTTCGGCCCGCTGGTACCGGTGGTGCCCTACCGCGACCTGCAAACGGTGATCGACTATGTGCTGGACTCAGACTACGGCCAGCAACTGAGCCTGTTCGGCAACGACCCGCAGACCATCGGCAGCCTGGTCGATATATTCGCCAACCAGGTCGGGCGCATCAACATCAACGCGCAATGCCAGCGTGGCCCTGACACCTACCCGTTCAACGGCCGCAAGAACAGCGCCGAAGGCACGTTGTCGGTGGATGATGCCTTGCGGGTATTCTCGATCCGTACCTTGGTCGCCACACGCTTCCAGGACGCCAACAAGGAACTGATCAGCGACATCATTCGCAATCGCCAGTCCAGTTTCCTGACCACGGACTACATCTTCTGACCGCTCGCTTTTGCGCCTGCATGACCGATTCCCGGCAACAGGGCACCGCACCGGTGCCCATTGCCCAGGAGCATCGACTCGGCGGTAACCGAGCGGCCAGTTGAAAGCGGCAGCGCTTTGCTTGAAGCTTGAGGCTCGTAGCTTGGAGCTGCTTCATGCGAATCATCGACAAAACCGCCACCCAGGTGCGCAGCCTGACCCCTGCCGAAGAAGAGCTGCTGGTCGGCTTTGCCACCGGCACCCTGGTTGGCCCGCGCCTGCTGCAGGCCAACCAGCTGCTGATGAAGGTGCGCAATGCCAACCAGTGGCTGGCCTGCGATTGCCGTAACGACGCCTTGCCGGTGCTCAATGTCACGCTCAATGGCAACACCGGCACGTTGTTCCTGAAGAACAACCCGGGGACCGCCGAGCATACGGCCGGTTGCCCCTTCAGCAAAGACGAGCGCGAAGCCGCCGAGCGCGAAAACGACCCCGCGCCACCCGCCGCCTGGCTGCCACCCGACACGCCCCTGCGGCTGATTGGTGATTTCCGTGCCGGCGGCGCTGGCGACGGTGGCGAAGGCAGCGAGCGACGCGCACAGCAGCGCCTGCTGGCGCTGTTGCTGACCTGGATTGAGACCAGTGGCCTGAACCTGTATGCCACGCACCTGAAGAAGGACCTGACCGGGCAGTTTGCCGAACTGCGCAGCGTGGCAAGCCGCTACCCGCTGCTGGAGCGGGTGCCGGCCAGCAACTACCTGGAAACCCGCCTGGACATGAAGCACATGATGATGCTCAAGGCGCGGTTGCGCGAAGCCAAGGTGTTCGGCAACCACCGCCGGCACGGCCTGTTGCTTGACTGCGTCGATCAGATCAAGGGGCGCAAGCTGTTCAACAACCGCAACGAAGACGGGTTCGATTTCCAGGGGCATCACTTGTACTGGGGCGGCAGCCGCACCAGCGGACCGCTGCTGGCACTGATGCTGTACTCGCCGACCAGTGCCGGCAGCCATTACTACGAGCTGATCCATGTGGCCAGCGTACCCGTGCTGTCCCGCGCCCACCTGTTCCCCGTGTACCGCGACGAGGAGCGCGAGCCGCTCAAGGCGTTGGTGTCGCTGGTCGACTGGATGGCCAGCAAGGGTGTGAAAGTGCAGATGCGTCGGCCGGTGATCGGCGGCGCGCTGGCAGACGAGTTGGTGATGACCTCGGATCAGGACCGGGTTTTGTCGATATCGCTCCTGGAGCAACCGCTGGGCCCCGAGCCGGACGCGGAGAACTTCAAGCGCTACGCCGATTTCAAGAGCCCGGAAACCTTCCGCAAGTTCGTTGCCGGGTTCTTCATGCGCGAACGCTGAACATCGCCTGTTGTTCGCACCCATTGGCGCCATGGGCCAGCCTGCACTAGCGTTGTGCTACCAGCCAGGCAAAACGTTCATGCGGAGCCCCAACCCATCATGCCGGACCTGCGCCCGAACCCGACGCTGTGCCTGCAGTACCGCGCCGAGCAGCCTATTCACCAAGCCTTCCTGCAACAGGCTGAGCGTTGCCCCGAAGCCCCTGCAATCATCACCGCGCACAGGCTTTGCACGTACGCCCAGCTGGCGCAGATCAGCCAAGGTATCGCTGCGTATTTGCTGGAAATAACCGTCAATAGTGACGATCGTGTGCTGATTGTTGCCGAGCGGGGCGCGGCGCTGGTCTACGCCATGCTTGGCTGCCTGCGCGCCGGGCGGGCGTTCAGCGTGGCCGATGCGGCCTACCCTCCCGCCCGCCTGCAGCAGCTCGCCAGCAGCTTGGCACCTCGGGTAGTCCTGCGCTGTGGCCAGGCACACGTCGAAGCCGCAGACGCCTGTGTGGTAACTGTGCCTCAGGACCCGGTCGAGGCACTGCATGCGTTTGACCGGCCAACGGCGCAACTGCCCGCGGTCAGCGCAGGGCAACCGGCCTACATCACCTTCACCTCGGGCAGCACCGGCGAGCCCAAGGCGATCGTTACCCATCACGCGCCGCTGGTGCACTTCATCGACTGGCATGTGCACCAGCACGGGCTGACCCAGGCCGACACGTTCTCGTTACTGTCCGGCCTCGGCCACGACCCGGTTTACCGCGATGTGTTCACGCCACTGTCGCTGGGCGCCAGCATTGCCTGCCCGGCCCAGGCCAGCCTTACCGACCCTGCACAGCTGGCCAGCTGGATTGGGTTGCATCGTGTCAGCGTCATTCACCTCACCCCACCGCTGGGCAAGCTTATCGAGACCGGCGCGCAGCTGCAGGGCCATCTGTTCAGGCAACTGCGCTACCTGTTCTGGGGCGGCGATGCACTCAGCCCGGCGCTGTACCAGCAGATGCGTGCCGTGGCGCCGAATGCCGTCAACGTGAATTTCTATGGCACCACCGAAACCCCGCAAGCCATGGCGTACCACACGCTCGACCCGACCGCGGAACAGGCCCGGGTGCCCTTGGGCAAAGGCATCGCCGATGCGCAACTGCTGGTCGTGAACGCGGCCGGGCAACTGGTGGGCGAAGGTGAAACCGGCGAAATCCTGATCCGCAGTCCCTACCTGTCCCTTGGTTATTGGGGCGACCCGGCGCTGACCGAAGCCAGGTTCATCACCAACCCGTTCACCGGGCTGGCCAGCGACCGCTGCTACCGCACTGGCGACCTGGGCACTTACCTGGCCGATGGCAGTGCCTGTTTCCTCGGCCGGGCTGACGGCCAGGTGAAAGTGCGGGGGCACCGCGTGGAACTGGCGGAGATAGAAAACACCATCAGCCGCCTGCCTGCCGTCCGGCAGTGCGTAGTACTGGCCAACCATGACCACCCACTGCCCCGCCTGATTGCCTACTGCGTGTCGCATCAGCCAGCCAGCGCCGACGACCTGCGCCTGGCTGTCGCCCGCCAGTTGCCGGACTACATGGTGCCGGCACTGTTCATCTTCGTGCAGGCCATACCGCTCACCCCGAACGGCAAGGTCGACAAACGCGCCCTGCCCGCCCCGGTTCAAGCGCCGACCAGCCAACCCTCGTCAGCGCTGGCCGAGAAGCTGTGCAGCGAGTGGGCACGAATACTGCGGGTGCCGCGCCTGGACCCACGCTTGAGCTTTGTCGAGTTGGGCGGTGACTCGCTTTCATTCGTACAGGCCTCGAGGGTGCTCGAGCGGTTGATCGGCCACCTGCCAGATCGTTGGGAAAGCCTGTCGGTCAACCGCCTGGCTGAGCTCAGCGCACCGCATGAAGGCGGGTGGCGGGTCATGGAGATGCCTGTGTTCGTGCGTATGCTCGCCATCATCCTGATCGTGGTCGGCCACCTCAGCGGCATGACCCCTTGGCCGATCGTGGGCGAAACGTCGGTACTGTTCCTGGTCTCTGGCATCAGCCTGGCGCGTTTCCAGCTCAAGGCCATTGAAACCCGGGGGGATGCACGCACACTGCTGCCGTCCCTGGCCGCCATCGTGGTGCCGACCGTGCTGTATACCGCGCTACTGCAACTGGTGTTCGACCGGGTGCACTGGCAATCGCTGCTGTTGGTGTCCAACTGGTTTGCGACCGGCGAGGTTGGCCTGTTCAACTACTGGTATATCGAAGTGCTGGTGCAGATGATCGTGATCATTGGCCTGGTGCTGTCGAGCAAGCGGGTACGCCAGGCCGTTAACGCCGCCCCGTTCCGCTGGCTGATCCTGGCTGCCTGTACGCTGGTAGCGGTGGATGTGTTGCTCAACCGCTGGGTGTTCGACGCCAGTGGCCTGCTGCACCGGGTGCCGCAACACTTCCTGGCGGTGATGGTGCTGGGCATGGCCGTGCACCATGCCGATACCCCCGCCCGCAAAGCGGTGGCCAGCGCGGTAGCGGTGCTGGTGGTCGCAGAACTGGACCTGATGGCGGTGGCCGGTATTGGCTGGCAGGCCGTCACCCACTATGTCGATATTGCCTTGCCGGCGATGCTGGCGCTGATCTGGCTGCGCGCAGTCCCCGTACCGGCCTGGCTGGCACGTGCGGGTGCAGTGATTGCTTCGGCCACCCTGTTCATCTACCTGACGCACTTCCAGTTCCAGTCGGTGGCGGACCGTATCGCCCCGAACCTGCTGTTCGAGGTTGCCTTGGCCATCGCCGGGGGCGTGGCGGTGAGTGTGGCCTGGAATACCGCCACGCGCTGGCTGCTCAGCCGCTGGCGCGCTGGCCGAAAAACGCGCGGGGATGATGACGGGGTGCAACGCGTGACCTAGCCCGCCAGTTCAGCCAGGACTTCAGCCGACGTGGTGACCTGGCGGAAGTGGTGCTGCCATAGCTCGATGCCAAGCTTGCCGGAACGGTCCAGCGAGGAGCCGACCGTCATGTCGGTGACCAGGGTAGGCATCAGCCCGGCATCGAACAGGGCAAAGCCGGCGGCCAGCACACAGGTTTCGGTCTGCAGGCCACACACCAGCACGCGCTCCACGCCCATTTGCCGGATGTGGGCGATCGCTTCGGCACTTTGCCCGTAGCCATGCTTGACGAACACCTGGTCAGCCTCCACCAGGCTTTCGTCCTCTGCCGCCGGGTGCCAGCCGAGCTGGCGTGCAAACGGCGTGACCCGCTCGTCGTGCAGTTCGACCGAGGCTACGGTAGGAATATTGGCTGACAACCGACGCAGCCCATCGACCAGCCACTCGGGCGGGCTGAAGGTGGACTGGACATCGACGATTAACAACACCTGGCGCATGGGCGAATTCCGGCACGGGCAAAAGCGCGCAGTATAACGCGCCTGCACGGCTGCTGTGGCTGCCCACGCCTGGCTGGCGCTCAGGCACGGCCAAACTGCCCTGTAAAGGCTTGCCCCCCGGTCACATCCGGCGCTGTTTCAGCTATGATCGGGCATCCCGCGGAGGACGCCGTGAACCATGCCCGTAGACCTGCACGCGTTGTACCCCAGGCTGATCCACCTGATGCTCGACACGGTCTTCGTGGTCGACCGGGACAACCAGATCATCTTTGTCAGCGATGCCTGCGAAGCGCTGTTGGGCTACCGGGCATGCGAGCTGGTCGGTACCGCGATTACCGACCACATGCACCCCGAAGACTTGGCAACCACCCGCGCTTCGATCCTGCGGGTCATGAATGGCCAACCGCATTACGACTTCCACAACCGCTACATCCGCAGGGACGGTGGCGTGGTGCATATACTCTGGGCGGCCTGCTGGTCAGAGGAGGCCCAGGCCCGCATCGGCGTGGCGCGGGACATTACCGCCCAGCACCAGGCCGAAGCCGAACTGCGCTTTCTGGCGCATCACGACCCGCTGACCCGGCTGGCCAACCGGGCCATGTTCAACCAACGGCTGGACGCCGCCCTGGCCAGCGCTCGGCGCCATGACCGCTCATTGGCATTGCTGTTTATCGACATCAACGATTTCAAGCAGATCAACGATAACCACGGCCACAGCGTGGGCGACCGGGTACTGTGCACACTGGCCCGGCGCCTGGAAAGCTGCGTAGCGGGCAGCGCGACGGTGGCGCGGATGGGCGGTGACGAGTTCACCGTACTGTTGCCCGATTGCCCGTCAGCCGAGGTCGTGGCCGCGCAGGTGCAGCATATCCTGGCCGTCATGGCCGAACCGCTGGATGCCGAGTTGGCCGGGCTCCAGGCACCTTCCTGCAGCATTGGCATCGCGCGCTTCCCCGAAGACGGCACCGATGCCGACATGCTGCTGCGCCATGCTGACGGCCACATGTACCGGGTCAAACGGCAACGCACCGCGGCAGGCTGAACACAGATGAACCGGCGCGCCCCTGAAGACGCTTTGCTCGACAGCTGGCAGCACAATGCCCAGGCCTGGATTGACGCAGTACGCAGCGGCGCCATCGAGCGCCGCCGCGAGATGACTGACGCCCAGGCTCCAGGGCACCGCGTAGTCAGAGCACCGGCTTGCGCACCGCGCCGCTCCGGGCTTTGGCCATGGCCGCCAGGCGCACCGCGACGTTAGCCGCACCGTAGCCGCTATAACCCCCCTTGCGCTGGATGATCTCGAAGAAAAAGCGCTCTTCGAAGGGCTCGGTGTACACATGGAACAGCTCGCCACCCTGGGCGTCGCGGTCATAGAGCACGTTGTAGTAAGCCAACTCGCTGAGGAACTCGTCGTCGAAATCGAAGCGCGCCGCCAGGTCGTCATAGTAGTTCAGCGGAATTTCCAGCAACGGCACACCGGCCAGCTTGGCGCGCGCCACTTCGCCGAAGATGTCGTCGCAATCGAAGGCAATATGGTGCACCCCGGAACCGCGGTAGCTGGACAGCGCATGGGCAATGGCGGTGTTGCGGTTTTCCGAAATGTTCAACGGCAGGCGCAAGGTGCCGCACTGGCTGCGCAGGGCGCGGCTCTTGACCAGGCCGTACGGGTCGGGCAGCACCACCTCGTCGTCGGCGGCGAAATCGAACAGGCTCTTGTAGAACAACACCCAGCTGTCCAGCGACTCGGCTGGCAGCGCCAGGGCCATGTGGTCGATGCGGCGCAGGCCACCGGTGGCGGTCACGCTCGGGTCCAGGCTGAAGTCGGTGTCATACAGGGTATGCCCGGCGGTGCCCTGCTCTACCAGGTACAACAGGCTGCCATCGGGTGCGCGTACCGCTGGCACCTCGCACTCGTTGGGGCCGACCAGGCCGCGGAACGGCTGGCCACGGTAGGCAGTGGCACGCTTGAGCGCAGCCTGCTGGTCCTTGACCCGCAGCGCGGTGGCGCACAATGACGGGCCATGGGCTTCGAAGAAGTTGTGGCCAAAGGAGTAAGGCTCTGCGTTCAGCACGATGTTGATATCGCCTTGGCGCAGCAGCTGCACTTCCTTGCTGCGGTGCTTGCCCGCTTCGGCAAAGCCCAGCCGCTTCAGCCAGCTGCCCAGGCGCGCGCCAACGGCCTCATCGACCGCAAATTCCAGGAACTCGACGCCGTCATAACGACTGGCCGCGGGCGGGGTGAACAGTACGCCAGGCTCGATCGGGGTATTTTCCTGTTCCAGGCGCAGCCGGGTTTGCTCTTCCAGGTACAACAACGAGCGCAGGCCGTCGGCGGCGTTCTGCCGGGTGGGCGCTGCACGGAAGCCGTCATTGAAGATTTCCAGCGACAGCGGGCCACGGTAGCCGGTGGCCAGGATCGGCGCGAGGAAGCCGGCCATGTCCATTTCGCCTTGCCCCGGGAAGCAGCGGAAGTGGCGGCTCCACTCCAGCACGTCCATCGCCAGGATCGGTGCGTCAGCCATCTGCACGAAGAAAATCTTGTCGCCAGGGATGTCGCGGATCGCGCGCGGGTCGCCCTTCAGCGACAAGGTATGGAAACTGTCGAGGATCACCCCGAGGGCCGGGTGGTCAGCCTGGCGCACCAGGTTCCAGACCTGCTGGTAGGTGTTGACGTGGCGGCCCCAGGCCAGCGCTTCGTAACCGATACGCAGGCCACGCTTGCCAGCATGTTCGGCAAGCAGCCGCAGGTCGTCGACCAGCACCTGTTCATCGCCCAGGGCATCGGCCTGGACGTTGCTGCACACCAGCACCAGGTCAGTACCCAGCTCCTGCATCAGGTCGAACTTGCGCTCGGCGCGGTCCAGGTTTTTCTGCAGGCGGTCGCGGCGGCAGCCTTCGAAATCACGAAACGGCTGGAACAAGGTAATGGCAATACCCAGGTCGGCGCACATCTGCCGCACCTGGCGGGGGCTGCCGGCATAGTAGAGCAAGTCATTTTCGAAGATCTCGACGCCGTCGAAACCGGCGGCGGCGATGGCTTCGAGCTTTTCCGGCAGGGTGCCGCTCAAGGACACGGTAGCGATCGAACGCTGCATGGCGGGAGTTCCTTGTTGTTTGGAAGGTATACAGTGCCAGACAGGCAGAAAGACCTGTCAGAGTTTATGGCACGATCGATTATTCGCAGGTAGAGTCGCTGCTTCAATCTCTTTGTACGGAATGGTTAGTTTTGCGTTCGATTATCGCACAAAACCCGTTTTAGCGAATTGCCAGTCAACTGGCCCGTGGTCAACATGATCCACAGACGCAGGCACACCGACCGCTCCCTCCTGCCTTGGCAAACACCCCTGGCGGAACCTGCGCAAACAACAATAACAACGGAGACAACGATGGCTCACTCCAGCTCGCAAGCAAAAAAAGCGACCGCCAGTGGATGGATAGGCTCGGCACTCGAGTACTACGACTTTTTCATCTATGCCCAGGCCGCTGCACTGATTTTCCCGCAGATCTTCTTCCCCAACACCGACCCGAAAATGGCCATCATCGCTTCGCTGGCCACCTATGGCGTGGGTTACCTGGCCCGCCCGGTGGGCGCCTTCGTGCTGGGCCACTGGGGTGATACCCGTGGCCGCAAGAACGTGTTGCTGCTGTGCATGTTCCTGATGGGCCTGTCGACCATGGCCGTGGGCCTGCTGCCCACCTACCACGACATCGGCTTCCTGGCACCGGCCTTGCTGGTGGTGCTGCGCCTGATCCAGGGCTTCGCCGTGGCCGGGGAAATCTCCGGCGCCAGTTCGATGATCATGGAGCACGCGCCCTTCGGCCGAAGGGGCTACTACGCCAGCTTTACCCTGCAGGGTGTACAGGCGGGCCAGGTCATGGCAGCGGCGGTCTTCCTGCCACTGGCGTACTTCATGCCCAGCGAGGCCTTCAATGACTGGGGCTGGCGCATTCCCTTCCTGATGAGCGCCATCGTGCTGATCGCCGGTTTCATCATCCGCAAGGAAGTGCATGAAACCCCGGCATTCGTGAAGGAAGAGAAACAGGACAAAGTGGCCAAGTCGCCGATCAGCGAAGCGTTCCGCCACAGCTGGAAGCACATGGTGCTGGTGATGTTCATGGCCCTGATGAACGTGATTCCGGTAGTCGCCACCATCTTCGGTGCGGCCTACGCGGTGCAGCCGGCCTATGGCATCGGCTTCGACAAGAGCGTCTACCTGTGGATCCCCGTGGTCGGCAACATCGTCGCGGTACTGGTGATTCCGTTCGTCGGCAACCTGTCGGACAAGATCGGCCGCCGCCCGACCATGATTGCCGGCTGCCTGGGCTCGGGCCTGCTGGCGTTCGTCTACCTGTATGCGATCAGCATTCAGAACGTGCCACTGGCATTCATCACCTCGATCGTCATGTGGGGCATGGTCTACCAGGGTTACAACGCGGTATTCCCAAGCTTCTACCCTGAGTTGTTCCAAACCCGCTACCGCGTTTCGGCCATGGCCATTGCGCAGAACATCGGCACCATGCTGACTGCCATGTTGCCGGCGCTGTTCGCCCTGGTTGCGCCACCCGGCTCGGACAACATCCCGCTGGTGGTCGGTGGGCTGGCGTTCTTCATCACTTGCGTGTGTGCCCTGGCGGCCTACATTGCCCCGGAAACCCATCGCCTGGCGATGGAAGACCTGGGTAACCCGCAGGCCAAGCCGATGGAAAAGGAAGCCTATGAAGCCAGCCGCAAAGGCAGCGTCCAGGCGGTAAGCCACTGACAGGCGCGGGGCCGCAAAGCGGCCCCAGCCATTTCAGCCCTGAACCACGCCCTGCAAGCGCGCCCACAGCCGCTCCACATCGCCCCGCTCGGTCGGCAAGGCGCCGATCGACACCCGTACCATCCAGCGGCCATCCAGCGTCGCCGGGGTCACGTAGGCATCACCGCTGGCGTTGAGCCGCTGCGCCCAAGCCTGGGTGTACGTGTCCAACGCCTCGCCCTCCAGCCCCTGCGGCCGATGACGAATGCACAAGGTCTGCAACTGCACGGGCGCCAACAGCTCCCAACCTTGCGCAGCGCTGACCTGCCCTGCCAGCCAGCGGGCATTGTCCAGGTCGCGTCGCAGCCGCGCCTGCAACGCTTCCACGCCCTCGCTGCGCAACATGAACCACAGTTTCAACGCACGGAACCGGCGCCCCAGCGGGATGCCCCAGTCGCGCAGGTTCTTCACCTCGCCATCCACTGCCGACTGCAGGTAGCTGGGGTTGGTGCTCATCACTCGGATCAGGTGCTGCGGGTCACGCACGTAATAGATCGAGCAATCGAACGCCACGCCCAGCCACTTGTGCGCGTTGACCACAACCGAGTCTGCCAGCTCGATGCCGTCCCACATCCAGCGGCATTCCGGCAGGATCATCGCCGAACCGGCCATGGCCGAGTCGACGTGCAGCCACAGTCCATGGGCCTGGGCAATTTCGCCGATCGGGCGCAGCGGGTCCAGCGCTGTGGTGGTGGTGGTGCCGGTGGTGGCCACGACGGCACAGGGCTGGTTGCCGGCAGCCAGGTCCTGCTCGATGGCTGCCTGCAAGGCCTGCGGGCGCAGCGCGTAGTGTTCGTCGGTGGGGATCAGGCGAATGTTGTCACGCCCGAAGCCGGCCAGCAGCGCGGCCTTGTCCACCGAGCTGTGGGCGTGGGCACTGACATACACGATCAATGGCTTGGCTTCGGCCTGCAGGCCACCCCGCACCAAAGCGTAACCGGTGGCGCGCTCGCGCGCGCTGATCAACGCCACCAGGGTGCTGGTCGAGGCGGTGTCCTGGATGACCCCGCTCCATTGGCTGGACAAACCCAGCAACTGGCGCAGCCAGTCGAGGGTGGTTTCTTCCAGTTCGCTCAGGGCCGGGCTGGACTGCCATGACAGGCCCAGCA
Organism: Pseudomonas sp. PARCl1; assembly: GCF_947311875.1. Lineage (NCBI taxonomy): Bacteria > Pseudomonadati > Pseudomonadota > Gammaproteobacteria > Pseudomonadales > Pseudomonadaceae > Pseudomonas > Pseudomonas sp. PARCl1. The sequence goes on along the minus strand of NZ_CAMZMX010000005.1, from coordinate 22,765 downwards.
CACCCAGGCCGGTACTGAGGAAGTCACCCAGTACCGAGGACAAGGTGCCATTGGAGGGGAAGTAGCCATAGAAGTCAGGGTGCTGCCAGTGGGACAGGCCAGGCATGAGCAGTGCGTTCACGTCGTCGAGAATGGCCTCGAAGGGTTCACCTTGCTGGGGGGCTTGCCCTGGCAAGGCGGCCTTGAGGTAACCGGGTTCGACCTGGGCCATGACCGGGCGCTCGCCCACGGTCTGGCGGTAGTCGGCGATCAGGTCGATCAACTGGTGGCCGTATTGGCGGAATTGTTCGGGGGTCACGCGGGCTCTCCTTTGGGTCATCCGTAGCCTGTTATGGCCCTATCGCAGGCAAGCCAGCGCCCACAGAACAGGACGCTGGCTTGGACAGGTCCAGCACAGGCAACACAATGCCCCCAGTCTAGGCGCCTACGCCCAGACGAATACCCCCATGTCACGCATAGTTGCTATGGCAAACGCGCATGCCCACCCTGCACGCCGAACTGCGACTGGCGCCACAACTCGAATACCCGGTTGCGTAACCAGCGGTGCTCGGCCGAGGCCTGCAAACGCTGGTGCCACACCACCCAGTAGCGCTGGCTATGGTCGATAAAGCCCAGCGGCCGCCAGGCCAGGCCATGCAAGCGGCTCAGTTGCCGGGCGATGTGCTCGGGGACGGTGGCCACGGCCTGGCTGCCGGCAACCACCTTGACCGTGGCGCAGAAGAACGGCACCTCCAGGCTGACCCGCCGCTGCAGGCCCTGGGCGCGCAGGTGGCGGTCGATGAAGCTGTCCTTGTCGCCGCCACCGGAAATCCGCACGTGCTTGTGCGCCAGGTAGTCCGCCTGGCTGAGGGTGGCTTGCGCCGTCAACGGATGATCGCGGCGCATCAGGCACACCGCGCGGTCCTCACCCAGCAGGCGCCCGTGCAGGTTGGGTGGCGACTCGTCGAACAGCGTGGTCGCCAGGTCGATCTCGCCGCTGGCCAGCAAGGCGTACTGGCCGGCCTGCCAGGTGCGGTATTCCAGGGAAACCCCCGGCGCTTCCTGTTCCAGCGCAGCCACCAGCAACGGCAGCATGTGTTCGGCCACGTAGTCCGAGGCAGCCAGGCAGAAGCGCCGCTCGCAGCGGGCCGGGTCGAAGACTGCAGGCTGACGCAGGGCCTGCAGCTCTTCAAGCACTTGTCGCAGGGGCTCGACCAAGGTTTCGGCGTGTTCGCTGAGCACGTAGCCACGGCCTTGGCGGACCAGCAAGGGGTCGCCGAACGCTTCGCGCAGCAGGGCCAGCTGGCGGCTGAGGGCCGGCTGGCTGACGCCGAGGCGCTCGGCAGCGTGGCTGAGGTTCTTCAGCTGCAGCAGGTGGTCGAGGGTGCGCAGGTGGGCGAGGCTGAGGGAGGCGAAGGTGGGGTTCATCGGGTTCGGCTCCGGACCGCTGCGAGGGCTTCGCCCTCGTTTCGCGACACAAGCCCGCGCCTACAGAAGCGGCCTTGCGACGCGATGGGCCGCAAAGCGGCCCCAATTGCACAGATCAGTCGGTCAGACCAACATAAACATTCTGCACATCATCGTTCTCGTCGATCGCTTCGAGGAACGCTTCAACCTCAGCCAGCGCTTCGGCGCTCAGGCTGGCCGCGCTCACCGGGTTTTTCGGGGTATAGCCGATTTTCGCCGAGGTCACGGTGAAGCCATGCTCGGGCAGGGCCTTCTGCACCGCGTCCAGGTCGGTAGTGTCGGTAATGAACAGGGTCGAGCCCTCTTCTTCACCTTCTTCGAAGTCCTGGGCGCCGGCTTCGATCGCGGCCATTTCCGGGTCGGCATCGCCTTCGGGGGTGGCTTCGATCAGGCCGACATGGTTGAAGTCCCAGGTCACCGAACCGCTGGCGCCCAGCTGGCCCTTGCGGAACAGCACGCGGATCTGCGCAACGGTGCGGTTGACGTTATCGGTGAGGCACTCGACGATCAGCGGCACCTGGTGCGGGGCAAACCCTTCGTAGCTGACGGCATGGTACTGCACGGCCTCGCCGTCCAGGCCAGCGCCTTTCTTGATGGCGCGTTCCAGGGTTTCACGGGTCATCGAGGCTTTTTTGGCCTGGACGATGGCCAGACGCAGGCGCGGATTCATGTCCGGGTCGGCGCCAGATTTGGCCGCAATCTGAATTTCCTTGGCCAGCTTGCCCATGATCTTGCCCTTGGCATTGGCAGCTGTTTCTCTATGCTTGGCTTTCCACTGTGCGCCCATGTCGACTCTCTTTGTTTCAGCGGCCGGTTCAGGAAGCGACCGGCCAAAAGTGGGTGCAGTTTATACGCCCTCGCGCATGGGTTCGACAAGAAATCTCATCAGCCTCGATCCGCTTGCCTGCCGCCCTGGCAGCCGCCTGGCGCTGAACTGCCCCTAGCGCGTAGCGATCACGAACAGCCTCGGGAACGGCAACAGCACCTTGCCATCGGTGGCCGGCGGATAGTCGCGCTGCATGGCCTGCAGGTACATCTGCAGGAAATCACCCTGCGCGCGCTCATCGAGCCTGGCCAGGTAAGGGCGCAAAGCCGAGCCTTTGAACCACTCCACCACCGCCTCGGCGCCGCCCACCAGCGGGTGGTGATAGGTGGTGCGCCATACATCGACCCGCGCGCACAGCGGGCTGAGCAGGTCGTAGTAAAAGGCCGCCCCGTGCCGTGGCGGCAGTTGCAGGTCGGCGAACTTCGCGGCCCACGGGCCCTGGCTGGCAATCTCGCGCAATTGCCGGTGGGCCGGCTCATCGAGGTTATCCGGGGTCTGCACCGCCAGGCTGGCGCCTTCGCTCAACTGGCGCACCAGGTGCGGGTACAGCTTGGCATGCTCGGGCACCCACTGCAGCGAGGCGTTGGCAAGGATCAGGTCCTGCGGCTCCGGGGCCGACCAGCCGCTGATGTCGGCAACCACCGTGCGCACCCGGGGAATGCACAAGCGCTTGCGTTCCCGGGCCTTGGCAATCATGTCCGGGTCGCTGTCCAGCGCCATTACCTGGGCATCGGGGTAACGTTGCAGCAGTACCTCGGTGGAATTGCCAGGGCCGCAACCCAGGTCGGTGGCGTGGCGTACCGGGCGTGACGGCACGGCGGCGAGCAGGTCGCGCACGGCGCGGGTACGTTCGTCTTCGAACAGCGAATACTGGGTGGCGGACCAGGCCATGTGCAGCTCCTCCAGGCGGGTGATAGGTGGAGCATACGCCATGTGGCGGCCGGCGCGTTCGTTGCGGCACACGCAATGAACTGTCTGGCTGGGTGCAGGGTCATCTGCTGTATGCGCACCCACCTGAAAACCTATATCGCCATTGCCATCCTGGCCCTGATCGCGGCCGCCGCCCTGCTCGGCTCACCGTGGATGAACCAGGGCTTTCACATGCCCGCCGAAAAAACCCAGGCCCAACAACGCGAAACGGCCGGGTCCCCACGGGAGCCGGCCGTTTCCAAGCGCGAGTGACGCTTAGTGCTGCTTGCTGCCAGAGCGGATCTGGTGCACCACACCCATGGCCACCACGATGGCCGCCGCCACACCGGTGGAGATCACCAGGATCTGGTAGTCAGGCATGAAGGCCATGGTGACCAGTGCCGCCACGATGAAGGCGATGACCAGGTAGGTCAGCCAGGGGAACAGCCACATCTTCAGGCGCACTTCCTTGCCCTCGGCGATCAGCTTGCGGCGCATGCGCAGCTGCGAGAAAGCGATCACCAGGTACACCAGCAGGGCAATCATGCCAGTGGTGTTCATCAGGGTTTCCAGCACGTCTTTCGGGCGCAGGGTCTCGCTGAAGTTGATCAACGCGCAGACCACAGCCACGGCGCACGAACCCATGATCGCGTACACCGGTACACCGGTGCCGGCGCGGGTGATCTTGAAGAACGACGGTGCATCGCCCCGCTGGGCCAGCGAGAACAGCATGCGCGAAGCGGTGTAGTGGCCCGAGATCAGGCAACTGCTGACCGAGGTCAGTACCACGAAGTTCATCAGCAGCTCGGCGTACGGCACGCCCAGCAGCTCCAGGGTACGGCGGTAGGCGCCATAGCCGGAAACCCCCAGGTGCGGGTCGTTCCACGGTACCAGGCAGACGATCAGGAAGATCGAACCGACGTAGAACAGGCACACCCGCCACACCACCGAGTTGGTCGCCTTGACGATCTGAGCAGCAGGGTCTTTGGCTTCAGAAGCGGCAATGGTGACGATTTCTGCGCCGAGGAAGGCGAACATCACCCCCAGCAAGGCGCCGATGACCGTGGTAATGCCGTTGGGCATGAACCCTTCGGCGGTGAGGTGGCTGATGCCACGCACTTCACCGAATTGCCAGACATTGGTTACCGCAGCGGTACACACGATCAGGAAGCAGACGATCGCGATCACCTTGATCAGGGCGAACCAGAACTCGAACTCACCGTAGTGCTTGACGTTGAAGAAGTTGACGGTGATCAGCAACAGGGTCGTGGCCAGCACGAACACGTTGACGCTCACATCCGGGAAGAACCCATGCAGGATCTTGCCGGCTACGTAAGCTTCCCAGGCCATCAGAATGACCCAGTACCACCAGTACAGCCAGCCAATGGTGAAGCCGGCCCAGCGGCCGATGGCGCGGTCGGCGTAAGTGGAGAACGAGCCGGTATCAGGCGAGGAAGTCGCCATTTCACCGAGCATGCGCATGATCAGCACCACCAGGATGCCGCCTGCCAGATAGGCCAGGACAGCGGCTGGGCCGGCGCTGTGGATCACGCTGCCGGAACCGACGAACAAGGCGCCGCCAATAACCCCGGCGATCGACATCATCGTCAGGTGGCGCGACTTCAGCGAGGCACTGAGCTTGCTCTCGTGCCCGCTTTTCGCGGTGGTGGTAGTGGATGTTGCGTCCATCAGTTGTGTACCCCGTGCTTCTTTTTATCCAAGGAAAACCGTGAAACCCCGATGGCTGGCGGTTTCACCTGTACATCAGTGCTAATGCGGGCAGGATGGTGTGCGCGAACACACGCAGGCCTTCCATGGCGGCCTGCTGACGCGCCCCAGGGCTGGCGCCTGGCGCGAACTGAACATGCTATTGGTGGCGATATCTGACACCTAATGTAAAAATGTCCGACGCAGAGAGCCATGCACAGTGGCATCAAACTCGCACTGCACTGTACAGGTCGCCTATGCAGTACACCCTGCAATTGCCTGGCGATACGCACCCTGAAGGCCCCGAATGCTCGAACTACATCCAGACTCCTCGACCCCGTTGGTGAACCAGATCATCGACGCGCTGCGCGAGCTGATCGATAACCAGACCCTCAAGCCTGGCGCCAAGGTGCCCTCGATTCGCGCCTTTGCCGCGAGCTACTCGGTGAGTACCTTCACCGTGGTCGAGGCATACGATCGCCTGGTGGCCCAGGGCTTGCTGGTGAGCCGGGGCAATGCAGGTTTTTTCGTCAACCGCGCGGCAGCCGAGCTGCTGGATCAGCACAACGCCGAGGCCGACACCAGTCGACCAACGTTCAACTCCGAGTGGTACCTGCAACAGATCTTCGAGATCCGTCAGTTGCCCTACAAACCCGGATGTGGCTGGCTGCCCAACGACTGGATGTACGAAGAGGGCCTGCGCCGTGGCTTGCGCCAGGTGGCCGGCAGCCCGCTGGAACTGTCGGGGTATGGCGACCCCATGGGCCTGCCGGAGCTGCGTGCACTGACCGCGCAGAACCTGCAGCAGGAATTGTCGATAGTGGCCAACCCGGCGCAGCTGATGCTGACCCACGGCGCCAGCCAGGCGCTGGACCTGGCCGCACGCACGTTGGTCCGGCCGGGGGACGTGGTACTGGTGGACGACCCGGGCTACCCGAACCTGATGAGCATCTTGCGTACCCAGGGCGCGACGCTGGTCGGCGTCCCGCGTACCCCGGCGGGCTACGACCTGAACCAGTTGGAGCAGTTGCTCGCCCATCACCGCCCGACGGCGTTCTTCACCCAGCCGCATTTGCACAGCCCGACCTGCTCGCGCACCCCGCTGCCGCAGCTGCACCGGCTGTTGCAGCTGGCCAGCCAGCACGGCTTCCGCCTGGTCGAGAACAACCTGTACGCCGACATGGTCGCCGAGCCGCAGCCCTGCCTGGCCAGCCTCGACCACCTGCAGCAGGTGGTGTACGTAGGCAGCTACTCGAAGAGCATTTCGCCCAATGTGCGCGTCGGCTACATGCTGGCCAACCCCGAGCTGATGCAGAAACTGCTGCAGCTGAAAATGCGTTCGGGCCTGACCACATCGCAGGTGATGGAGCGTGTGGTCTATGCCGCGGTCATCGACGGCCGCTGGCGCAAGCACCTCAAGCGTCTTCGCCAGCGCCTGGCGGAGGCGCATCAGGAAGTTGGCCGGCATCTGCATCGATTGGGCTTTGAACTGTTCATTGAGTCCGACGAAGGCATGTACATCTGGACTCGCCATCCGGCGCTCCCGGACAGCGCGGCATTGCTGGACGACGCGCTGGAGAAAGGCATCATGCTCGGGCCTGGGCAGTTGTTCATGGTCGATGCCAAAGCCACCGGCTGGATGCGCTTCAACGTGGCGTTCAGCACCGACCCGGCGATGTGGGAGTTGCTGGAGAAAGTGTTGGTCAAGCATGTGCGTCGGGCTGGGCTTTAAGCCATACCGGTCGTGTGAACTTGAGATCGAGCGCCGCCCGCGCGGCGCATCGCGAGCTGCGCTCGCTCCTACGTTTGTTTCGGGCCAATTATGCCTGTGGGGTTTGCGCGCGAACCATTTGGCGCATGCCTCAATATCGCGCCGTACTGACATGGCGGTCGCGCGCGCCTCTCCCAGACCTCACTGGCCCGAAACAAACGTAGGAGCGAGCGCAGCTCGCGATGCGCCGCGCGGGCGGCGCTCGATCTAACAGGCGCGGCATATCTTATGGCAACCACCTGTCAGCCCTGATGCGATCCCTGTGGGGTTCATCCCCGAAATAAACAGCCTGGTAGCACTCACCGCCAATCCGCTTTGTCAGCAAAAAACGCCCGAGCATTCGCCTCCAGGCTCTGCAGATGGTACCCGCCCTCCTGCACAATCAGGCATGGCAAGCGCAATGCGCGGATACGCTCGCCCAACACGGCAAAGCCCTCGGTCGTCACCGCCACCTTGCTCTGGGGGTCCAGCTCATAAATGTCGAAGCCCAGTGACAACACCAACACTTGCGCACCAAAATCCTTCACCGCAGCCAGTGCGGTGTCCAGCCGGCTCAGGAAGTCCGCTTCGCTGGCGCCGTGGGGCATCGGCAGGTTGAGGTTGTACCCCTCCCCCTCACCACGGCCGCGCTCGTCCTCGAACCCGGCCACGCCTGGGTAGAAGTTGGTCGGGTCGCCGTGCACCGACACATACAGCACATCGCGCCGGTCGTAGAAGATTTCCTGGATGCCTTGCCCGTGGTGCATGTCGGTGTCGAGCACCGCCACCCGGCTGTAGCGGCCGCGCAAGGCCTGGGCAGCGACGGCAGCGTTGTTGATGTAACAGAAGCCACCCGCCGCATCGAACCGCGCATGGTGCCCCGGTGGCCGGCACAGCGCGTAGGCCGCGGGCTCACCCTCGGCAATGGCCTTGGCGCCAGCTACCGCGCTCTGCGCGGACCAGTAGGCCGAATGCCAGGTACGCTCGCCTACCGGGCAACTGCCATCGGCCAGGTAGCGCGCGGCCTGGGCGAGAATGCCACGCAAGGCGTTGGGCTCACGCACGAAGATGTTCGACATGACCTCGTCGCCCCAGTCCTCGGGCACTTCCTTCCAGCGCGCATGGGCGTCTTCGAGGAAGGCCAGGTAGGCCTCGCCATGCACCGCCGCCAGCGGCTGCAGGCCAGCATCCTCTGGCTGGCGGATGTCGAAGCCAAGGTTCCTGGCAGCCTGCAGCAGGCGCTGGGCGCGCTCGGGCACTTCCTGGGGGGTGCGCATGGCGCCACGCGAGTAGTAGCTGCGCGGGTGATGCAGCAATTGTTCAGGGTGGAAGTAGCAACGCATCAGGCTTCTCCTGGTTCGACACGGCCGGCGCGGGCCAGCACGGCATTGAGCAATACATCGGCACCCTGGCGGGCATCGTCGGGCAGCACATCCTCGGCTTCGTTGTGGCTGAGGCCGCCGATGCAGGGAATGAACACCATCGCCGTCGGGCAATAGCGGGCCAACAGGATGGCATCGTGCCCAGCGCCACTGACGATCGACTGCTGCGCATAACCCAGGGCATCCACCGCTTGCTGAACAGCGGCCACACAGTCCAGGTCGAACGGCGTGGCCGGGCTGACCCAGTGCCGCTCGATGCGCACCTGCAAACCGCGCTGGCGGGCGATGGCCTGCAGCGCCAGGGTCAGGTCGCGTTCCATGGCCTCGATGGTTTCATCGCGGTGGTGGCGCAGGTCCACCGTGAATTGCAACACCCCGGGGATGGTGTTGCGTGACGACTTGGCGATGGTCAGCTCGCCGACAGTGGTCAGCGCCTCGGGGGCATAGTCTGCCGCCAGCCGCTCAAGCGCCTGAATCATCTGCGCCGCGCCGAACAAGGCGTCCTTGCGCAACGGCATCGGCGTGGTGCCGGCATGTGCGGCCATGCCTTCGACGGTCACATCCAGCCAACGAATAGCCTGGCCGCCGCTGACCACACCAATGGCCTTGGCGTTATCTTCAAGGATCGGGCCTTGCTCGATATGCGCTTCAAAATAGGCATCCACCGGCCCGCCCAGCGGCCGCAGGCCAGCGTAACCGGTACGCTGCAACGCGTCGGCGACGCTGATGCCTTGCGCATCGCGTATGGCCAAGGCTTGCTCCAGCGCCAGGGTGCCGGTGAACACGGCCGAACCGAACATCGCCGGGGTAAACCGGGCGCCTTCCTCGTTGGTCCACACCGCGAGCTCCAGCGGCTTGCGGGTGCTGATGCCCAACTCGTCGAGGCGGCGCACCACCTCCAGCCCGGCCAGCACGCCATAGACACCGTCGAAACGGCCGCCCTCCGGCTGGGTATCCAGGTGGCTGCCAATCATCACCGGGGCGGCGTCGGGGTCGGTGCCAGGGCGGCGCGCGAACAGGTTGCCGATGGCATCCAAGCTCAGCGTCAGGCCCGCTTCGCGGCACCAGTGGCTGAACAGCTCACGGCCAGCCTTGTCTTCGTCGCTGAGGGCCAGGCGGCAGCTGCCACCGCGTGCGGTGGCGCCGATTTCGGCCATGGCCATCAAGCTCGCCCACAGGCGTTCGCCATTGCTTTTCAACATGTGCAGGTACTCCAGAATAAATCGGTTCGCTCAGGCCAGCTCAAGCTGCTGGCTGCGCGCGTACTGGCGCGCCAGGGCAAGCACGCAGACCAGCGAAAGGGTGGCGATCAGCGTGTAGAACACTGCCATCGGCCACCACTGCCCTGTGAAATGGTGGGCCAGCCAGGTGCCGATCAACGGGGTCAGGCCCCCGGCGATGGCGCCACACACCTGGTAGGCCAGGGAAATGGCGGTATAGCGCACACGGGTGTCGAACATGCCGCTGACGTAGCCTGCGATGACCGCGTAGAACGAGGCCATGCAAGCAGCGGCCAAGGCGATGCCGAGCACGATCAACGGGCCTTGGCCCGAGCTGACCAGGGTGAACATAGGGTAAGGCGAGGCCATGGCCAGCATGGCCACCAAGGCCAGAAAGCGAGTGGCGCCGAGCTTTTCCGACAGCCAGGCAGCCAAGGGCTGCACGCAAAACTGGATGATCGCCACGAAGAACAGGCACTCCAGGATCAGCGAGCGCTCCAGGTGCAGCTGCTGGGTGGTGTAGCTGATCATGAAGGTATTGGTGAAGTAGACCCCGGCAATGCCCAGGGTGTTGGCACCGATGCACAGCAACAGCGGGCGCCAGGCGCTGCGCAGCACCTCGAAGACCGGGGCCTGCTCCTTGCGCCGGGCCGTTTCTGCCTGCTCGCGGCTGGCGATGAACTCGGGCGACTCGTTCACCCCCAGGCGAATGGCCAGGCCGACCAACAGCAGCAAGGCGCTGGCCAGGAACGGCACGCGCCAACCCCAGCTCATCAGGTCTTCTTCCGGAAGGCGGGTGACCGCGCCAAAAGCCAGCAGTGACAGAATCAGGCCCGCCGGGCTGCCGAGCTGGGCGAACGAGGCGAAGAAGTTGCGCCGCCCTTTGGGGGCATGCTCGCCGGCCATCAGCACGGCCCCGCCCCACTCGCCGCCCACCGCAATGCCCTGGACGATGCGCAGCAGCACCAGCAGCACCGGCGCGCTGGCGCCGATTTGCGCATAGGTCGGCAACAGGCCGATGCACACCGTGACGATGCCCATCATCAGCAAGGTGATGACCAGCGATTTCTTGCGGCCGATACGGTCGCCCACATGGCCGAAGACGATTCCGCCCAGCGGCCGGGCGAAAAAGCCCACGGCGAAGGTACCAAACGCTGCCATGGTGCTGAACAGGCTGTCATCGGAGGGGAAGAACAAGGCACCGAACACCAGGGCCGCGGCGGTGGCATAGATGTAAAAGTCGTACCATTCGATCATGGTACCGATGAAAGCGGCGGCAGCGGCACGGCGTGGCTGGGCGCAAGTGGCGGGCTTCATGGGGGCTCCTTTGCTTGTTGTTCTGGCAGGAGTGACGGGAATTCACGGTCGCGCTCTGACGGCGCTTGGCTTGTGGGCCTCGATGCCTATGATTTATCGGGCCAGGGCTATGATTAGTCAATTTTCTATTTATTATTCCAACTATTAACCCTGCTTATCATAGAGCCTTGCCATGTCTGACCGCCTGCTCAACGACCGCCTCGACTGGAACCTGCTGCGTACCTTCCGCGTCATTGGCCAGGAACTGTCAATCAGCCGCGCCGCTGCCCGCCTGCATCTCACCCAGCCGGCAGTCAGCCAGGCCTTGAAGCGCCTGGAAGAACAGCTTGGCCGCCAACTCATCGCCCGTCGTGGGCCGCGTTTCGTGCTGACCGAAATGGGCGAACAGCTGTTCCAGCTGGCCGGCGAGGTGTACGGGCAGATGTCGCAGATCGGCAGCCTGCTGGCGCAGCCCACCGACGAACTGGTGGGCAAGGTGCGCTTGCTGATGATCAGCCGCATCGTCAGCGACCGCTTCGACGACTTCCTGGCCGACTTCCATCGCCAACACCCACGGGTGGACCTGGAAATCGACGTGATGCGCAGCTCCGACATCGTCGCAGCCTTGCAAGAGAAAACTGCCAGCGCAGGCTTGAGCTTGAACCGGCGGGCCCAGCCCAGGCTGGAGCAACGGCTGTTCCTGCGCCAGCGTTACGCGTTCTTCTGTGGCAAGCACCATGCACTGTTCGGCCAGGCCGAGGGCGACTTGCAGCGGGAGAACTTCGTCAGCTTCACCAGCGACCAGATTGGAGGCATGTTGTCGCCACTGACCATTTTCCGCGACCAGCAGGGCTTTGCCGGGCGCATCGTGGCCTCGTCACCCAGCCTTGAGGAAGTGCGCCGCCTGGTAATTGCCGGGTTCGGCATCGGCTGCCTGCCCGAGCACGTGGTAGCGCCGGATGTTGCAGCTGGGCTGCTGTGGAAGCTGCACCCGCTGGAGGGCATTGCCGATGTGGACATTCACCTGTTGTGGAACCGGGACCAGCGCTTCAGCCGGGCCGAACAGGTGTTCATCGAGGGGCTGCAACAGCGCCTTGACTGACCTGCAGCGCCATCACCGGCGCTGCCAAGCGCGCATCGCGCCGGTGGCCTTGGCCGCCTTGTAGTGCAACTTGGATCCGATCAGGGGAAAGGGTATGCTGACATATAGCTAAATGCCATCACCCAGGCCGGCGCGATGCCTGCCTTCAAGGACGAACCCTTTGCCCAGCCACCCTACCCGCCATACCATTGCCCGCCAGTGGCAATTGCTCAAGCTGCTGCCAGGGCGCCACCCGGGCGTGAGCTCTACCCAGTTGCAACGCGCCCTGAGCGGCGTGGGCCACACCACCAGCAAGCGTACCGTAGAGCGCGACCTGGTCGAACTGGCCGCCCTGTTCCCGCTGCAATGCAACAGCAAGGGCATGCCCTATGGCTGGTACTGGCAACCGGGCCTGAGCCTGGAGCAAGCGCACCAGTTGCAACCCGACGCGCTATGCCCGGCGGCCCAGGTGGAGCTGCGCGCCTGGGTCGATGACGCCCTTGCCCGGCGCCTGGAGCAGGCGCCGCTGTCGGCCGACATGCAACTGACCGCGCAAGGCGACGGTGGCGCTGTGCTGGTGGCCACGGTAGACGACAACCGGGCGCTGATGAGCTGGCTGCTGTCCCAGGCCGGCGCTATCCGCGTGCAGGCCCCCAAGGCGCTGCGCCTGGCCATGCTGGCGCAATTACGCCAGAGCCTGGCCCTGCACGAAACGGTTGGTTGAAACCATTGGCGGGCGCTACTGGCGCAGCCGCTCCAGCGCCTGCAGCACGAACGCGGTAGCGCGCTCCACCTGCCCTTCCCTGCAGGCGATACCCAACTGCCGCCACAGCCCGGGCCGCAGCGGCCGGTGGGCAATGCGCTGATCAAGCTCGGCGGCCTCCCCCTCCTGCGGCAGCAACGTCGCGCCATACCCGGCACCGACCAGCTTCTTGATGGCATCGTTGTAGTTCAGCTCGATACGCGGCTCGGGGTGCAACCCCGCCGCCGCAAACCACTCGTTAGTCACCCGCGACAGCTGGGTACTGCTGTCATTCAGGATCAACGCCCGTTGCGCCAGCCAGGCCGGCGTGACCTTGGCCGGGGGCTGCCAGTCGGCCGGCACGTAGGCCAGGATCGGGTCGCGCCGCCAGGGTGTTACGGCCAGCCCCTTGACCGCCACCTGCGGCAACGCCACCAGCGCGACATCCAGGGTGCCCTCGCGCAAACGCGCCAGCGACGCTTGCGAAGTGAGCACCTGCACCTGCACATCGATTCCCGGATGCTCCACCCGCAAGGCGGCCAACGCCTGTGGCAGCAGGTGGGCGATGGCCCCGGTCGAGGCCCCCAGGCGTACCCGGCCGCTCAGGCCCTGCACCTGGCGGCGAACTTCGTCCAACGCCAGGTCCGCGTCGGCCAGCAAGCGGCGGGCGCGGGCCAGCAGCGTTTCACCGATGGCCGTGGGCCGTACCTGGCCGCGGGTACGGTTGAGCAACGGGGCGCCGACGCGCGCCTCCAGCTCGGCCACGTGCAGGCTGATGGTGGGCGGCGCCAGGTTGAGCTGGCGAGCCGCCTCGGCAAATGAACCCAGGTCGCTGATGACCACCAGCGTACGCAGGCGGTCGAGGCTGATTTCGCGCATGGTCGCTGCGGCTTCCTCACAAAACAAAGACTGACGGCTGAATGCCAAGGCAGCTTTCAGGGGCAGGTTCACCGCGAAAAGGCCAGCATATCATTCAGAAAAGCTGAATGCGGCGGTCATGATATTCAAATTTTCTTTATCAACGCCACCCGCGAACATAGGCCATCCCCTCCCCAACCCGGACCCCGACCATGCATACCCCTGTTGTCTTCATCGACGGCGACCAAGGCACCACCGGCCTGCAGATCCACGCTCGCCTGCAAGGCCGCAGCGACTTGCGCCTGCTGACCCTGCCCGAAGCCGAACGCAAAGACCCTCAACGGCGTGGCGAGGCGATCAACAGCGCCGACATCGCCCTGCTGTGCCTGCCCGATGCCGCCGCGCGCGAAGCGGTGGCCGCCATCCACAACCCGCAGGTGCGGGTGATCGACGCCAGCTCGGCACACCGCACCAGCCCAGGCTGGGTGTATGGCCTGCCCGAACTGGACCCGCACCAAGCCGAACGCATTGCCCAAAGCAAGCGCGTCAGCAACCCCGGCTGCTACCCCACGGGCGCCATCGCGTTGCTACGCCCGCTGGTCAAGGCCGGTCTGCTGCCTGCCGATTACCCGCTGAACATCCACGCCATTTCCGGCTACTCCGGTGGCGGCCGCGCGGCGGTAGAACGGCATGAACAGCCCGCTGCCGACAAAGCCCCGGCCTTGCAGCTGTACGGCCTGGACCTGGCGCACAAGCATGTGCCCGAGATCCAGCAGCACGCCGGGCTCTCGGCACGGCCCCTGTTCATGCCTGGCTACGGCGCCTACCGCCAGGGCATCGTGCTGAGCATCCCGCTGCAATTGCGCCTGCTGCCCGGGCAGGTCAGCGCCGAACAGCTGCAAGCCTGCCTGGAACAGCATTACCAGGGAGCCCGCCATGTTCAGGTAATGCCCCTGCACCAACAAGGTGGCGCGGCCAACCTCGACCCTGAAGCCCTGAACGACAGCAACGACCTGCGCCTGGCGCTGTACGCCAACCCTGAACACGGCCAGGTGCTGCTCACCGCCATCTTCGACAACCTGGGCAAAGGCGCGTCGGGCGCGGCGGTGCAAAACCTGGACTTGATGCTCGGCGCACTACAGGCACGCGGCTGATGGGTCAAAACCGGTTAGACTGTACAGCCCGCGCCCTCCCGGTGCGGGCTGTACAGTCCAACCGCCGGAGCCTGCCCCCCGATGTTCATCCTGAGCCGCCTTGACAGCGTGCCGCCCGAGTCTTTCCAGAACCAGATCCGCGAGCTGGTGATTCACAACGTCGGTGAATTGAGCAGTGTCGCGATCACTGCAGACAACCCGCTGTACCCGCTGTACCAGTACGGCGTCGGCATGGAGGTGCACCAGTACCTGCAAGCCCTGGACGGCACTCGCGGCCTGGCCGTGGCACTGACCCTGGCACTGGATGCAGAAGCGCCTGACCAGTTGTTGGGCTTTGCCTTGTCGCTACCCGCCGAGGACGATGAGCAGGCCTGTGCCCTGGCATTCATGGCCGTACGCGCCAGCCATCGTCGCCAGGGCATCGCCCGGGCGCTGCTGGGCGACCTGCAGGCGCGCCATGCCTGCGTCGAGCTGAACGCCTTCGCCAACCAGGTACCGTGGTTCGAAGCCATGGGTATGCAGGTGGTGGCCGCCAAGGGTCCGCAGGTGCTGATGAGCAGCACCGGCCAGGCCAGCGGGGCACTGATCGGCCGCCTGGACATCGCCCCCATCTACCAGACCGCCGAGGTGCTGCAGATTCATACCTACCTGCTCAACCAGCAAGGCGAGGATGCGATGATCGAAGCGGAGCAGATGCGCGACGAGCGGCTGGACGCGCTGACCGCACAGGCGCAGGAGTGTGTGCGCCAGCGCCAGCACGTGCACTGATCGCACCGTCAAGCACAACGCTCATGGCCGCACCGGTCAAGCTCGGCGCGGCCCGGCGGCTCAGCCATGCACCCAGCGCCGGTGCAGCCCGCGCGCCAGGGCATCGAGCAGAAAGCCCAGCACACCGATCAACAGCACCATGGCCATCAGCTCGGAGTACGCCAGGCGGTCGCGGGTATCGAGAATGAAATAGCCCAGCCCTGCACTGACGCCCAGCATCTCGCAGGGCACCAGCACGATCCACAGGATCCCGATGGCCAGGCGCACGCCCGTCAGCACATGGCCAATCACCCCCGGCACGATCACCTTGCACAAGGTTTCCCAGCGCGTGGCACTCAGGCTGCGGCTCAACTGCAGCCAGCGCGGGTCCAGTTGCCGCACCCCGGCGGCGGTGTTGAGCAGGATCGGCCACAACGCGGCGAACGCCAGCAAAAAGTAGATCGGCTGGTCACCCACGCCCATCAGCATCACCACCACCGGCATCCACGACAACGGCGAGATCATGCGCAGGAACTGGAATGCCGGCGTGGTCGCCGCCTCCAGGTGCCGGTAGCTACCTACCAGCAACCCCAACGGCACACCGATCAGCAACGCCAGCAACAAACCCACCAGGATGCGCTTGAGGCTGACCCAGATATGCCCGTAGACCTCGCCCTGCCCCAACAGCTCGACCAGGCTGGCCAACGTGGCCTGCGGTGCAAACCGGGCCGACAGGCCATCGGCCTGGCCGAACACGGCGACCCCGGCCCACCACAGTGCCAGCAAGCCCAGCAAGCCGGCCAGACCAAGCCCGGCATGTACCACGTGCGTACGCATCAGACGGCGAACTCCTCGCTGCGCTCGTAGTTGTCGGCTATGCCGAACACCGACGGCCCGCCCACGGCGGCAATGGCGTTACGCACGAAGCGGTCATCCACCAGGTCGCGGGCAGTCTGCGCCGGGTCCAGGCCGGCGAGGAACGCGTGGTCACCTTCGATCAGGGTGTGCTGCAAGCGCTTGACCAGTGCTTCGGTGTAGCTCGGGAACGGGTAAGGCTGGAAATCGATGCGCTTTTCGTCCCACTGCTGGTGGCGAATGGCGCCGCTGGCGATATAGCCGGCACGGTCCTCGGCCGCCGGGGCAAGGACCTTGGCCAGCACCGCCAGGTCATGGGGCGTGTACTTGTTGGCGCCAGCACGCGACAGCAAGGCTGCTGCTTCAGCGCGGTGGTCGCGGGTCCAGTGCTGGGCCTTGACGATGGCATTGACCACCTTCTGCGACCACTCGGGGCGGTTGTCGAGGTCGTGTTCGTGCATGAACACCACGCAGCAGGCATGGTTGCGCCAGACATCGCCCGTGAAGCGCTGCACGCGGCCAACCTTGAGGTTCTCGGCCAGGGCGTTGAACGGCTCGGCGACGATGTAACCGGCTATGCGCTTGCTGGCCAGGGCCGGTGGCATGTCGGAGGGCGGCAACACCAGCAGGTTCACTTCATTGTCTGCCAATGCCGCACTGGCCGGCTTCGACACCGGTGTCAGGCCGTTGTCGTTGAGCATCTGCTGCAGCACGACGTTATGGATCGAGTACCAGAAAGGTATGGCCACGGTCTTGCCACCCAACTGCTTCATGTCTGTGATGTCGGGGGCGACGGTCAGGCCCGAACCGCCCACGTGGTTCCACGCCACCACCTTGGCCGGCACCTTGCTGGCATAGCGCGCCCACACGGTCATTGGCGACAGCAGGTGAATGACGTTCACCTGGCCAGAGATGAACGCCTCGATCACCTGTGCCCAGCTGCGCAGCAATACCGGGCGTTCGGCCTTGATACCCTCGGCTTCGAACAGGCCGTTGTTGTGCGCCACCAGCAAGGGCGTGGCGTCGGTGATCGGCAGGTAGCCGATACGTACCGGCGCGTCCGGCTCGGCAGCGGCGCGGGCCTGCAGGCTCGACAGCAACGGCAGTGCACCGGCGGCGGTGAGCATGGCGCCCAGCTTGAGAAAATCACGTCGTGAAGACGAGGAACAGCAGTCATCCATGCACATGGGCAGCCTCCGAGGCCTGGGGGGTTGGGGTGGGTTCGACCGTGCGGCTTGCTCGCCGGAGCGTCTTGAGGATTTCAATGCGAAGGGCGCCCAGTTCTTCTACCCGCTGCGTGCGCGGCTGCGGCAGGCCGATGTGCCACTGGCCGAGGATGTGCGCTGGATGGTCGCCCAGCAGCAGCACACGGTCGGACAGCAACAGGGCTTCGTCGATATCGTGGGTGATCAGCACCGCCGCCGTGTTGTGGGTGGCGATCAATTGCAGCAGCAATTGCTGCATGTCGGCACGGGTGACTTCATCCAGCGCGCCGAACGGTTCGTCGAGCAACAGCACTTCCGGCTGCCGTGCCAGGCAACGGGCCAGCGCGGTCCGCTGGGCCATGCCGCCAGACAGCTGCGCCGGGTAGTGGCTGCGGGCGTGGCCCAGGCCCACGGCGGCGATAGCGTGGTCGATACGTGCACGGCGTTCGGCAGCCGCCAGCTTGGGCTGGCGGGCGAAGTCCAGGCCGAAGGCGACGTTTTTCTCCAGGCTCAGCCAAGGCAGCAGGCTGGGGTCCTGGAAGGCTACCGCCAGGCGCGGGTGTGGGCCCTGCAGCGGCTGGCCATGCAGCCGCACGCTGCCACCACCCGGCTGCTGCAGGCCGGCCAATACCCGCAACAGGCTGGACTTGCCAACGCCGCTGGGGCCCAGAATGCTCACCACCTCGCCGCGCCCCAACTGCAGGTCGAACTGCGCCAGCACTTGCTGCCAGCCGCCCTCGCCCGGGTAGCCCAGGCTGATGTCAAGGGCTTCAAGCAACATTGCACTCATGCGGCGCCGGCCTGGCGGTGCAGCTCGGCCCGCAGTTGCACCAGGCTGGGCGTGACGATCGGCACGAACGCCGATTCGCGCCAGCGGCGGGCAAAACCTTCGCCATACTCGTTGAGGTAGGCTTTGCCACCACTGGCCTGCAATTCCAGTTGCACCGCGTCGGCGGCACTTTCGGCCAGGGTGATGCGCAGCTTGAACAAGGCCGCCGGTTGTTGCAGGAAGCGGCCGTCGAGCAAACCTTGCTTGAGTTCGCTGACGGTATTCTCCAGGCGCTCGCTGAGCACCTGGCGGGCTTCGTCCAGGAATGAGGCACGCCCCTGCAGGTGGGCCTGCACTTCGTCCAGTGCCCGGCGCGCCAGGCCAATGGCCATGCCGCACTGCAACCCCAGGAAGGCCGGGCGTACCTGCGGCAGGAACACGCGGGCATTGTCGTGCAGCAACCAGTCACGTGCCAGCGGCACCTGGTGGAAGGCCAAGGCAGCGGTGTTGCTCGACTGCAAGCCCATCAGTTGCAAGTCGTCGGAACGTTGCAGGCCCTGGGCATCCGAAGGAATGGCCAGTACGAACGGAGCACCGCCCGCGTCGTCCTCGATGGCCGCCGCTACCACGAACCCACTCTTGCGCAGGTTGGTCACCCAGTGCAGGCGGCCCTCCAGGTGCCAGCCATCGCCCGCCGGGCGGCCGCGCACTTGCAGGGCTTCGATGCCAGAGAGGAACTTCATGGCATTGGACAGGCCGGTGGCACCGGCCAGCTCGCCGGCCAGCAGCTGTGGCAGCAAGCGCGCGCGCAGCGGCTGGTTGGGGCTTTGCAACAGATACTCGATAAAGGCGCGCTGGCCCCAACACACGAAAGCGGCAGCCAGCGAGCGGCTGGCAATGGCAGCGATGGCCTCGACGGCGTCGGTCACCTGCCCGCCCGTACCGCCCAGGGCCGGGTCGACGCCCACGCGCAGCAGTTGCGATTCGGCAATTTGCGCCAGCACGTGCTGCGGCTCGCACAGGCCCCGATCTATGGCCTCGGCATTGGCATCCAGCCACTGTCGAAATGCACAATCCTGCATGGTCTTGCTCCTTTGAGAACGCCGGGCCGCCTGGCGGCCCCTTTGCGGCACATGGCCGCTCCTACAACTACCGCTGTACCGCCGCTAGCAGGGGCAGATCATGCAGTGGGCTGCCAGCGGTACTTGCCAAGCTCGTCATTGAGCGGCGTTTGGGCGAACACATTAGCAAAGTTGCACAGGGTTGCGAGGCTCACGCCAAGAATCACTTCCAGCGCATTGCCTTCGCTGAAGCCGGCATCCCGGAATGCCTGGTAGGTGGCCTGGCTCACATTGCCGCGGGTCGCGATCACTTCACGGGCGAAGGCGGCCAGGGCTTCGTAACGGGCATTGGGCAGCTCGCCGCGGGCCCGCAGGGCATCGACCACCTCCTGCGGCAGCTTGGCCTTGTTCAACGCCACGGCGGTGTGCCCCGCCACACAGAAATCACAGCCATGCTGGGTGGCGGCAATCAGTTGCACCACTTCGCGGTCGGCCAGGCTCAGGTCGGACTTGCCGTTCAATGCCGAAACGGTCACGTAGGTTTCCAGTGCCGCTGGCGCGTTGGCCAGCACGCCGAGCAGGTTGGGGATGAAGCCCGAATTCTTCTGCGCGTTCTCAAGGAACGGGCGCGCTGCTTCCGGGGCGCTTTCCAGGGTGTGTAAGGTAATGCGCGAGGACATGGAGTGGTCTCCCTGATGGATGTCACTACAGTCTGGTGGTTATAAGAAGTACCCTCCATATTCATCAGTCGCCTTTCCTTGCTCCTGAGTCTTTGCATTAGATGATTTCGTCCGCCGCGCTCGTCGATTGGTTATTAGAAGGCCTGGAGCTGGATGCCAGCCTGTTTCATGTCGGCCGCTACTGTGGCGGCTGGCACGCCAGCACCCAGGGTATGGGCCGTGCCAGCTTCCACTTGGTGGTGCAGGGCGATTGCTGGCTGCACCTCGACGGCCAGGCGCAGCCGGTGTGCCTGAAAAAAGGCGACGCCGTGTTCCTGTTGCGCGACCTGGGTTATCGCCTGTCCAGCGACCAGGACGCGGCAGGCGCCTGTGCGCAACCGCGTCAAACCATGCAGGCGCTGGACGGCGACGCCAGCGATGGGGTCGGCCTGGTCTGTGGCTTCTTCCGTTTCCAGTCGGGTTTGTCTTCGCTGATTGTCGAGGGCCTGGCCGACTGGATCCTGCTGCGTGCCGAAGACCCCGCCGGGAGCGCGGCGGGGGCGTTGTTCGGGCTTATCCTGGACGAATGCCAACGCCAAACCGGGCCTTCGCAAACCTTTCTGGAGCGCCTGACGCACTTGCTCTTTCTGTATGCACTGCGCCAGCAAGTGCATGCCGGGCAGCCCCTGGGCGGGCTGATCGCGCTTGCTCGGCAGCCGGCGTTCGCCGGGTTGCTCGAGCAACTGATCGAGCAACCCGGCCAAGCCTGGACACTGGAGAGCATGGCGGCCTGCACCGGGTTGTCGCGCTCGGCTTTCTTCAAACGCTTCAGCGAGCTGGCCGGGCAGTCGCCAGGCCAAGTGCTGCTGGCGTTGCGTATGCGCCATGCTTGCCGGTTGCTGCAGGCGGGCAACACGGTGGAGCAAGTGGGTGCACAGGTGGGGTACCAATCGGTGGCCGCTTTTACCCGGGCCTTCGCCAAGGCAGTAGGCATACAGCCAGGGGCCTACCGGCGCGGCCACGAAGGGCGTTAAGCGGCTCTACTGCGCCGCAAGCCGGCTTGCGAGGCGCCACGTTGAAGCTGATTTCCCGGATAAAACCGACAATTTTCCTTGGTTTATCAGCAGATCCCGTAACTTGAATGCCTGTTCAAGAATGATGGCCATATGGCATCATCGCATCCAAAAACAGTAAAGAGGGTGAGATCTACAACCGACTTTGCGGTGCATCCGAAGCCTGGCGCCACTGCGGTGACACCGGTAGCCGCCTGCGTTCTCGAGGCCTGCACGCCACCATCAAGGAGTACTTCATGCAGTTGAGGAATTTGAAGATCGGCATTCGCGCAGCATGCGCATTCACCCTGTTGGGCGTTCTGGTGCTGATGATGGGCCTGATCGCACTTTACGAAACCCGGCAGATGGACAGCGCTACGGACGAGATCCGGGTGACCTGGATGCCGGCAGTGGTAGCCCTCAGTGGAATCAGCACCGACCTGGGCCGCGCCCGCGCCCTTACGTTACGTGCCGCGCTCGACGACAACAGCGATGATCGCAAGCGCAACCTGCAGATGCTGGACAGCATCAACATCGAGCTTTCCAAGGGCTTGAAGCATTACGCTGGCATGGTGGCTGCCACCGATGACCAAAACCTGTTCAACGCTTTCATGACTGCCCATCAGCAGTATTCCGACGTACAGGGGCGTGTGCTGCAGGGGCTCACCAGCGGGCGGATGGACGACGCCAGGCAACTGATCAGCGGGCCGCTGACCCAAAGCGCCGATAGCATGATGCAGGCCATGACCGCGCTGATTGCCTACAACGGCACAAGTGCCGAGCAAGCCTCGCAGCGCAGCAGCGATGTGGCTGACGAAGCGTTCCAGGCGCTGATAGGCGCGCTGTTGGTGATTGTGCTGGCGCTTGCCGCCATCGCCACCCTGCTCACCCGCAGTATCGTGCGGCCGTTGGCCGAGGCCGTGGCCGTGGCTGAACGCGTGGCCACCGGCGACCTGACTCGCGAAATCCAGGTGGTGGGCCGCGACGAGCCGGCCTTGCTACTGCGCGCGTTGAGCCGCATGCAGACCAGCCTGCGCGACACCATTCGGCAAATAGCCGCCTCGTCCGACCAGCTGGCCTCGGCGTCCGAAGAGCTGCACACCGTCACCGAAGACACCAGCCGCGGCTTGCACCAGCAAAGTGCCGAAATCGACCAGGCGGCTACGGCCGTCAACCAGATGACCGCGGCGGTCGAAGAAGTGGCCAACAATGCGGTGAGCACCGCAGACGCCTCCAGAGGTGCCGACCAGACTACCCGCGATGGCCGCGACCGGGTCAACCAGGCGCTGGCCTCCATCCAGCATCTGGTGGCGGACGTGACCGGCACTTCCAGCGAAATCGAACAGCTGGCCAGCAATGCCAACGAGATCAGCCGGGTGCTGGATGTGATCGGTGCAATTGCCGGGCAGACCAACCTGCTGGCGCTCAACGCCGCCATCGAAGCCGCCCGCGCCGGTGAGGCAGGCCGTGGCTTTGCGGTGGTGGCGGACGAAGTTCGTGCCCTCGCCCACCGTACCCAGCAGTCGACGGCCGAAATCGAGCAGATGATTGCCGGGATCCAGAACGGCACCGAGCGCGCGGTGACCGCGATGCACAGCAGCCAGGGGCGTGCCACGGGCACGCTGGAAGTGGCCGAGGGCGCCGGGCAGGCGCTGGAGGTGATTGCCGAAGCGATGGCCTCGATCAACCAGCGTAACCTGGTGATAGCCAGTGCCTCGGAACAACAGGCGCAGGTGGCCCGTGAGGTGGACCGCAACCTGGTGAATATCCGTGACCTGGCCATGCAGACCTCGGCGGGGGCCAACCAGACCAGTGCGGCAGCGCAGGACCTGTCGCGCCTTGCCGTGGACCTGAATGGCATGGTGGCAAAGTTCAAGGTCTGATCTGAGATAGCCGGGGCCGCATCGCGGCCCATCGCAGGCAAGCCAGCTTGTATGGTTAGACTTGAAGGGAGGAGGAGGGACAAAGCCAGCTTCTGACTGTTAGCGCAGTACAGACCGTGGGAGACCTCGCCCCTCCTCCCTTTTCACCCAAGCGCCGATAAAG